>DAINBM010000171.1:3512-5984 GCA_036732965.1 Caulobacteraceae bacterium
CCGTCCGTCCCGGCGATGTTGCGGGCGGTCCGTCCTCCCCCGCCAGACCCGCCCGCCAGCCGGCCAGGGCGTACCCCATCTGCCGCCAGGCCCGCCGCTTGCCGAACTTCACGAGGAGGAGGCCGAGATTGGCCAGAACCGCCACCGGCGCGATCCGCGGGAACGCGGCCCGGGTCAGCAGGACCCCGTTCCGCGCGCCGAGATAGACCGGCAGCCACCCCCGGGCGCGGGCCTCGGTGCCGTTGTCGGTGGTGGTGCCCTGATGGTGCAGAACCAGCGCGTCGGCGGCAAAGCCCAGGCGCAGGCCGCGACGGGTGGCGCGCAGACACCACTCCACCTCCTCGCAATAGAGGAAATAGTGCTCGGCCATGGGGCCGCAGACATCGCGGAAGCGGCGGCTGACCAGCATCGAGGCCCCGTTGAGATAGGTCTGACGAGCCTCGATCGCCGCCGCATCGGGCCGGGTCTCGAGCACCGTTCCGTGGCCGATGGAGACCGCCCGCCCCAGCCAGGCCTGCCACACGCCCCCATGGGACTGCACCCGCCCGTCCGGCAGATAGAGTGTCCCCCCGACCGCATCACAGTCCCCGGCCTGCAACCGCGCCACATGGCGGGCCAGGGCGTCCGGGTGCGGCTCCGTATCGGGATTGAGGATCCACCAGGCATCGGCGTCCGGCGTCTCCGCCATGCCCCGGTTCACGCCGCCGGCAAATCCGGGATTGTCGTGGGCGGGCACAAAGGACACCCCCTGCCCGCCGGACAGCCGGTTCGGAACCGCGGCCACCAGGGCCTCGAACGCCGCCGGCCCGCCGTTTTCCACGACCACCACGGCGAAGTCCCCATGGGTCGAGCCAGACAGGGCGGCGAGGCAGCGGACAATGTCTTCCGGATTGCGATAGCCGACGATGACGATACGGACCTGCATCAGGACGGCTTCCCGGGCAGGAGCAGGAGGCGCAAACCATCGACCATCCGCCAAAGACGAATCCTCACCAGGGTGATCGACGCCCGGGCCCGCTGATCAGCAGCCGACAATTTCGGGGAGCTCCAGATGACCGGCAGGTGGATAAGGACCGAAAGCGGCATCGCCAGGGTTCTCGCGAGCCATGACCAACGGCCACCGCGCATCCGGCTGCTGAGGGCGAACGTCTCGCGGTTGATGCGCCGCCACTTCGCGATCAATTCGTCCCACGTCACACGGGCCGGATGGCCGACGATCGCCTGCGGTTCGTAGATCAGCGAGAAGCCCAGAGATTGCGCCCGGCGCGACCACTCGACATCTTCGGATATTTCCTTGCCAAAGCCGCCCACCGTCTCGAACACTTCACGCCGGCAGAACATGTTGCCGGCTCCTGTGAACTTCTTTTTTTCGATATAGGTCTTGAAGTCGAAGGCAAATACCCGCTCGAACGCCTCGGGCCCCGACATCGCGGCCTCGTCCCTCACCAGAACACGCACCTGTCCACCCACCAGGTCTCCGCGACCGAGGGCCTCGACGCCCTGGGCGATCCAGTCGGGCTCCGCGACGCAATCTGCGTCTATGAATGCGAGCACGTCGCCTGTGGCGTGAGCCACGGCCCCATTGCGCGCGGGCCCGGCACCGCGCTCGGCAACGGTCACGAGGGTCGCTCGCCCCTCGACGACGCGCTGGACCTCGGCCTCCCCCGCCGGACTTTCGTTGTCGGCGACAATGATCTCAAGTGCAGCCGCCGGGTAGGTCTGGCTCCCCAGCGCATCGAGGCAGAGATCGAGGCGCGCGAGGTCATTGTAATGTGGAACAATGATGCTGACCCGGGGCTCGTTCATCACATTGCCTGTCCGCGCTGACGGCTGATCGCACAAGGGCGCTTCTTCGCGGAAATCGGCGCGTCTGTCGCCCCTCCTTCGCGCCAACCGCCCGGTTTTCGCACGGCAGGCGAAAAACCTTCGCGTCCGGACCGGCTCATCGGTTGAGCGGGGGCAACGCAGTTGATAGTCGTTTACCACGGCGTTCGAGGAACTGACCCGCCCGGAAATGGTCGGGTGGGGCCCTCTGGCGCGAGAACGCACCGCAAGAGCAAGGTCCTCCATGTCCCAGCCCGTCCGCGCCGCCCTGCTTGCCGGTCTGCTCATCCTGTCACCTTCCGCGTTCGCCAACGCCCAGGACGTATCGGCCAAGCCCGCGGCGGCCGAGCAGCCGACCATCCTCGTGACCTCGGTGGTCCCGGGCTTTGTCGGCAAGGACGGGACGATCAACGGGGCCGTGGTCCAGTTCGACCTCCTCAACGCAGATCTGCAGAAGGCCCTGTCGGGTCAGTCCACCCGGCTGGTCATCGACATCGACTGCGCCGGCGAGAAGATCCGCGCCCGCAACATGATCGTCTACAAGGACCCCAAGCAGGGCGGTGCCGCCGCCGAGGTCCGCATCAAGGACGACTGGGAGAGCTACCACGGGGGAGCCTACCTGGCCGATGTGGCGCGGTCGATCTGTCA
>DAINBM010000172.1:0-5973 GCA_036732965.1 Caulobacteraceae bacterium
GGGTGGCTCCTTCTTGGTTTCGTTGGGCGAACAATGCGGGCCAGCGGCTCGGCATCCGTCACGTCGTGATCAGTCGACAATGCCGCCGCTTTCGAGACATCCGTGATGATCCCGGCAAACGACGGTTATGGTCGTCATCGACGACTTTAGTTAATCTCAATGAGACCGAATGGATCGATTGATCGTCGGAACTCGCGGCGCAAGTCACCTGCACAGCGCGTGTGACTCAGCATGATTCTTCTTGCCACGACGATCTAAGAAATGAAACCCCAATTACATCAAGAATCGAATTCTTCAACTGTCCCGGTTGATCCAGTCCGCAGTGTTACGCACTAGATCAAGATGTCGTTCAGCTGCCGCAGCAGTCATGTTAGGTGTGATTGCTCCGAAATGGATATGGTCGAGAACCGTAAGGCCACAGACCTTGGCAAGGTGGGTGTCGAAGAGATTCCTGACGGCATTGAGTGCGCCGGTGTCGACCACCCAGTGTCGCGGCGCCCCTGACGACGTCAGGCTGAGCAGCCGCTTGCCGGTGGCGGGGGGATGACCGCCCTCCCCCTCGGGCGAAAAGCCGAAGCCGAACCCCAGCACCCGGTCGATGTATCCCTTCAGGATCGCCGGCGGCGCATTCACCCAGAAGGGGTAGACCAGCACATAGAGACCGGCCCCCTCGAGCACGGCGCGCTCGGCCGCGACATCCGGCCAGATCCGGTAGTCCGCCGCCGTCGGGATCTCGTCGCGCTTGAGGCAGGGATCGAAGTTCATGGCATAGAGGTCGCGGACCACCACCGTGCCGCCGGCGGCCTCGGCCGCCCGGGCATAGGCATGGGCCACCGACACGGTGAAGCTGTCCGGGTTGGGGTGCGCAACGATGACGGCCTGCAGCATGGTTCGCCTCCTGAACGAGGCCGCAACCTTCGCACGGCGTCGGGACGGCCGCGTTGCGCCGCCGCAAGTCCGGAGCCGGCCGGCACATGGCCGGCCGGACCGCGACGCCCGTGACTCAGCCCTTGACCAGGGGGAAGCTGCTCACCGGCTTGCCCGTGGCGGCAAACAGGGCGTTGGGCAGGGATGCCATGATCACCGGTGTGCCCGGCTCCCCCACCCCGCTGGGCGGGTTGGCGGACGGCAACACCCAGGTCTCCACCTGCGGGGCCTCGTTCTGGCGAAGCACCCGATAGGTGTCGAAATTGGTCTGCACCGGCCGCCCCTTGTCGAGGGTCACCTGGCCGAACAGGGCCGCGGACAGGCCATAGCAGGTCCCGCCCTCCATCTGCGCCGCGATCTGGTCCCGGGCGATGGCAATGCCGCAATCCACGGCCACGGTCACCTTCCGCACCTTGGGCTCACCGTCGACGACCTTGGCCTCGCAGACATTGGCCACCACGGTGCCGAAGCTCTCGTGCACGGCGACGCCACGGGTCCAGCCGTCCGCCAGTGGCCCCCAGCCGGCCTTTTCCACCGCGAGATTCAGCACCGCCAGGTGCCGCGCCCCGGCCGGACCCGCCCGGCGATACAGCTCCCGGCGGTACTCGACGGGATCGATCTTCGCCCGGGCGGCCAGCTGGTCGATGGTGTGCTCCATCACAGGGGCCGTATGGGTCGCGCCCACGGACCGCCACCACAGGGTCGACACGGGGTTGTGCGGCGTGAACACCTGGGCATCGACCACCGGGGTCGCTGCCAGATAGGGGGAACCGGCCGCCCCCTCCACCGTGGTGGAGTCCACATTGTTCTTCACCATCATCGACGCCATCATCGGGCTCGCCTTGGCGAAGGACTGGATCACCACCCGGTGGCGCCAGGCAGCCGGATAGCCATCCTTGCCCACCTTCACCGCCACGGCGTGGTGCGCCATCGGCCGGTAGTGTCCGGCTGTCATGTCGTCTTCCCGGGTCCAGACCAGCTTCACCGGCCGGAACTTGCCCACGTGCTTGGCGATCTGCACCGCCTCCACCACATAGTCGCTGTCCCAGCTGGAGCGCCGCCCGAAGCTGCCGCCGGCGAACAGGGTCTCGATCTCGATGGCACCGGGCAGGTTCAGCACCACCGTCGCCGCCGCCATCTGGTCCAGGGAATGTCCCTGGGCCCCGTAGGTCAGCTTGCACTTGGATCCGTCCACCTGGGCCACGCAGTTCATCGGCTCCATGGTCGCATGGGCCAGATAGGGGAAGTCGTAGGTGGCATGGAGCACGTCGGTGCCGTCGAACTCGCCGGCGGCATCCCCCTTTGCGGTGAAGGGCGCCCACTTGTCATCGGACGGAGTCAGCTCGCCCCGGGCGATCTTCCGGTAGTCCGCCAGCATCTCGGTGCTGGAGCGCGTCTCGGCCTTGGCATTGTCCCACTCCACCTTCAGGGCGTCCCGCCCCTTGCGCGCGGCATGGACGCCGTTGGCGACCACGGCCACGCCGCTGGCGATGGCAAAGACGTCCACCACGCCCGGCACCTTGCGGGCCTCGGTGGCGTCGAAGCCCTTCAGCTTGCCGCCGAACCGCGGCGCATGCGCCACCACTGCCGTCAGCATGTCCGGCAGATAGACGTCCTGAGTGTACTGGGCCTGCCCCGTGGACTTGGCGACGCTGTCCTTGCGGCGGACCCGATCGGTGCCGATCAGGGTGAAATCCTTGGGATCCTTCAGCTTCACCGACGTCGGCGGGGTCACCTTGGCCGCCTCGGCCAGCAGGTCGCCGAAATGGGCCGTCTTGCCAGAGGCATGGCTGACCACACCGTCCTTCACGGTGATCTCGGCGGCCGGGACCTTCCAGACATTGGCCGCGGCCTGCACGAACATGGCCCGCGCGGTGGCCCCGGCATTGCGCAGCTGCATCCAGCTGTTGGCGATGGCGGTGGAGCCGCCGGTGCCCTGCACGCCCATCAGGCTGTTGGCATAGACCTTGGCATTGGCCGCGGCGTGCTGCACCTTCACCGTGGACCAGTCGGCATCCATCTCCTCGGCGACGATGGCGGAGAGGCCGGCATGGTTGCCCTGCCCCATCTCCTGGTGCTTGTTCATCACCGTCACGGCACCGTCGGCGTCGATCTTGATGAAGGGACCGAAGGCCCCGAAGTCGGTCTTCGGCGCACCGGACCCCATGATGTCGGCCGGAGAGCAGCCCACCAGCAGGGATCCGCCGACGAGGGCCGCACCGACGATCAGTTCCCGCCGGCTCGCACCGGGGGCGCGGGACGAGGTCTCGGTCTTTTCGGGAGCAATGTACATGACGGGGTCCTCCCTCAGGCCTTGGCGTTGACGGCAAGTTCGCCGGCGGCGTCCTTGATGGCGGCGCGGATCCGCTGATAGGCCCCGCAGCGGCAGAGATTGCCGGACATGGCGGCATCGATGTCGGCGTCCGTGGGCTTGGGCGTCGCGGCCAGAAGGGCCGCGGCGGACATGATCTGGCCGGACTGGCAATAGCCGCACTGGGGCACGTCGTGCTTCACCCAGCTGGCCTGCAGCGGGTGTGCGCCCCCGAGGCCTTCAACGGTGGTGATCTTGGCGGTGCCGACGGTGCCGACCGGCATCTGGCAGGACCGGATCGGCTGGCCGTCCAGATGGACCGTGCAGGCCCCGCACTGGGCGATGCCGCAACCGTACTTGGTGCCGGTCATGTGCAGCTCGTCGCGCAGCACCCACAGCAGCGGCGTGTCCGCGTCCGCGGCCACCTGCCGCTTGACCCCGTTGATTTCCAGCTCGATGGCCATGGAACAAACCTCTCCCCGCTTGTCACTTTCCCCTATGTTAGGACGGATCGTGCGACATTCCAGTGATCAAATGCACGCCGCCTGCCGCTGAGCGGGGCCAATGCGCCACTTTGGGCGACAAAATGCGGCGCGGAGCGACCCGTCCGGAGTGTCAGGCGGCCCACAGGACGGACAGTTCCCGCTCCACCGCCATCGGATCCTCCAGCCGGCAGAGGGCAGACCTTGCCAGGCGGCGCGCCTCGGCCCCTGCGGGCCAGGGCGCCTGCGACACGTACCATCCCAGATGCTTGCGGAAGATCCGCACACCCAGACGGTCGCCATAGAACCGGAGGGAGTCCCGGAAGTGATCGAGGACCAGGTTCAGGCGTACGTCCCGATCGGGTTCGTCGAGGCCTTCGCCCGGGGCCTCAAGCTCCCGGCTGATGGCGGCGGCCGCCCAGGGACGGCCATAGATTCCCCGACCGATCATCACCGCATCCGCGCCGGAGGCCGCCAGCGCCTGCCGGGCTGTTGCGCCGTCGACAATGTCGCCATTGACGATCACCGGAACCCGGACCGCGTCCCGCACGGACCGGACGGCCGCCCAGTCGGCGGCCCCCGAATAGAACTGGGACCGTGTGCGGCCGTGGACGGTGATCGCCTGCACCCCGGCCTCCTCGGCCCGCCGGGCCAGGTCCGGGGCGTTGCGACTGGCCTCATCCCAGCCCAGTCGCATCTTCAGGGTCACGGGTCGGGTCGTCGCCGCCACCGTTGCGTCAATCAGCCGCAGGGCGTGGTCGAGGTCGCGCATCAGCGCCGCGCCGGACTGCACCCCCGTCACCTCCTTGGCCGGGCAGCCCATGTTCAGATCGATGATGTCGGCGCCTGCAGCCTCGGCCATCCGTGCGCCGGCGGCCATGTGCGCCGCATCCCGCCCGACCAGCTGGATCACCGTCAGCGGCAGCCCGGCCCCCACGGCCGCCCGACGGACCACATCGGGGCGTCCCCGGGACAATTCCGCACAGGCCACCATCTCCGTCGCCACATAGGCCGCCCCCTGGGCCGAGGCCGCGCGACGGAACGGCAGATCGCTGACCCCGGTCATGGGCGCGATCAGCACCCGGGACCCGATCCCGACATCGCCGATGGAAAAGCTGCCAATGGAAAAGCTGGAGGTCATCGGGGGCGCTTGTGACCCAGATCGCCGTCAAGGTCCAGACGAGAATGTCGCGCATAGCGGACAAAATGTAATGTTGACCTTACATTTTGCCTGGGATAGTGTCGCCGCAGATGAAGCCGCCACCCGTCGTGAAGGAGACATCCATGGTCGCGCAGCAGTCCAAACCGCTCTCTCTCGTCCTCGGCATGCTGTCCGGGGGAGTGCTCACCGGTCTCGCCATCGGTCTGTTCGCGAAGAGGTTTTCCGGTCTGATCTCTCCCGTGGCTGCAGGCCTCGCCGCGACCGGCATCCTGCTGCTGGTCTGCATGGCCGCGATCCCCGCCTGGCGACGCCTGGACGAAGTGGCCCGGGAAGCCCAGCAGAGTGCCTGCTACTGGGGCGGCTCGATCGGAAGCTGCCTCGCCCTGGGTCTGGCCGTCTTCGCTCTGAGGTCCCCGGTCGGCGGACTGCCGGCGGACCTGAACGCCCTGACCGTGAACGGAGCCTTCGGCCTTGGGGTCCTCGTCTGTGTGGGCCTGCAGATCGCCGCCTTCGGGATCGGCTGGGCGGTCTGGTGGGCGTCGAAGCGCTGATGGCTGGGAAGGCGTCGATACCGTGAAAAGCAAGTTGCGCGTCCTTCGCGCCGAACGGGGCTGGAGCCAGGCCGACCTGGCCGAGCGCCTCGCCGTGTCCCGCCAGGCGATCAATGCCATCGAGACCGGAAAATACACCCCCTCCCTGCAACTGGCGTTCAAGGTCGCGCGACTGTTTGCCTTGCCGATCGAGACGATCTTTTCCGACGAGGACGAAGCCCGATGAGACCGCCCGTGCGCTGCCGAACCGCTCCTGTCCTCCGCCGGCTGCTGCTGGTTCTGGTCCTGCTGGCCGGTACCGGGATGCGCGCGCCCCCCGCCGGAGCTGAACCGGCTCTCTGGAAGGTCGTGAATGGTGCGTCGACCGCCTATCTGTACGGCAGCGTCCATCTGCTCAAGCCCACCACGGTCTGGGACACCCCCAAGGTCGAGGCGGCGCTCGGAGAGAGCCGGGAGCTGTGGCTGGAGATCACCGATGTGGACGACCCCGCAGCGATGCAGTCCACCGTCCGCAGTCTGGGCACCGATCCGGCCCATCCG
>DAINBM010000173.1:0-545 GCA_036732965.1 Caulobacteraceae bacterium
TAGCCCCGGCCCTCCGCGTCCCGGGACAGGGCCCAGCCGACCTCCTTGCCGGGCCAGCCCTCCGGTTGCCAGGGGCCGAGGCGCCCGACCCAGCGCCCGGTGGCCTTCTCGATCACGCTGAACATGGAAAAGCCGACAATGGCCCAGGCCCCGACCACGGAGGTCATGTTGCGCCAGGCCATGTTGGGCGGGACGACCCCGCCAAGGAAGCGCATGCTCTCCGGATCGGCCATGTTGGCCTGCCAGGCGGGCAGGTCCTCGGCCACCGGTGCCCTCAGGATCAGGCGGGGGGTCTGCAGCACCGGCGTGGTTTCCAGCATGCGCCGCCAGGGCAGGCCCGGTGAGGCGGACGGGGTGTCGGACATGGGTGCCAGCCTTTTGCCTCTGAGGGTTTTGACCTCCGTTATGCTACCCTCCACGGCCAGGGCGCAAGAATCACGCGGCCTGCGGACCATGATCCTGCCGACCGGAGACGACTGTCGATGTCGATGTCACTTCCCGCCGCCTACTGGTGCGTTCTGATCGCGGCACTGCTTCCCTTCGTC
>DAINBM010000173.1:555-5959 GCA_036732965.1 Caulobacteraceae bacterium
GTCTGGGCGGGTGTCGCCAAGTGGGGCGGGCACTACAACAATGCCACGCCCCGGGACCTCGACCTGTACCAGGGGCACAGGCGGCGGGCGCATCATGCCCACCAGAATGCCTTCGAGGCCCTGCCGTTCTTCGTCGGGGCCGTGGCCCTGGCCCTGCAGTTCGGCGGTGGGCGCGGCCCTCTGCTGGATGTGCTGTGCGTCGGCTGGATCCTGCTCCGGATCGGCCACGGCGTCGCCTATGTGAGCGATCGCGCGACCCTGCGGTCGATCATCTGGATCGCGGCCCTGGCCGTGAACATCGCCATCTTCCTGACGCCCGCCCTGACCTGAGACGGCTGGCGGGTCAGCTCAGCGCATTGCGGCAGGCTGCCGCCATGGCGAACGGCGCCAGTGCGCAGGCCCCGAGGCAGTAGGCCCCCAGAAGGGCCAGGGCGGGGGCCCAGTCCAGGCCGTTGGCAAACGCGTCCACGGCCCCGGCCCCGAACACGACCAGAGGGGTGAACAGGGGCAGCACGATCACCGCCACCAGCACCCCGCCCCGACGGGTGCCCAGGGACAGGGCGGCACCGATCCCGCCGATGAAGCTGAATCCCAGTCCCGCCAGCAGACTGGCCACAAGGATCAGCGGGGCGAGGCTCGGTGCCGCGCCCAGCGCAATGGCCACCAGCGGTGCCGCAAGGGCCAGGGGCGCACCGGTGGCCAGCCACTGGGCCAGACACTTCACCGCTGCCACCAGGGTCAGGCCGGGCGTTCCGAGGCTGAGCAGATCCAGGGCTCCGTCCTCGTAGTCCCGCTCGAACAGGCGCTCCAGCGACAGGAGCGAGGCCAGGGCCAGGGTGGCGAAGGCCGCGCCCGGTGCCACGGCAGCGAGGCGGGCCGGGTCCGGCCCCTCGGCCAGGGGCAGGAGCACGGCGATCCCCGCATAGAACCCGCAGGCCAGCAGCGGCCCGCCCCCCCGGCCATAGGCCAGTGACATCTCCCGGCGGAACAGGGCGTTCACGGGGCTCCCCGAGGCGCTCATGCCGGGGCTCCCACGTGCAGCGACCGGGTCGGGAAGGGCAGGGGGTCGTGAACCGCTGCCAGGATCATGCCGCCGCCGTCCAGATGGCCCTGCATCACCTCGCCCAGCCTGCGCCGCATGCCGGTGTCGAGGGGGGCCATGGGCTCGTCGAGCAACCACAGGGGGCGGGGTGCGGCCAGCAGCCGGGCCAGGGCCAGCCGACGGCGCTGCCCCGCCGACAGCTTGCGCACGTCCAGCGCCAGCAGGGGCTTCAGGTTGAAGGTCTCCACGGCCGGTTCCAGTTGCCCGGTTCCCCCGAGCCAGCGGGCCCAGAAGTCCAGCTCCTCCCCGGCCGTCCGGCTGGTCTTCAGGCCGTCCAGATGGGCCAGCAGATGCAGGCCTTCGGACCGGGCCGTCTCCGCCTCGAGCTCGCCGTCGGGGCCCTGGAACCGGATGCGTCCGGACACCGGGGGCAGGAGGCCGGCAATGGCCCGCAACAGGCTGGTCTTCCCCGCCCCGTTGGCCCCGGTGAGGGAGATCGCCTCGCCAGAGGACAGGGTCTCCGTCAGTTCGGAGAACAACCGGCGCTGACCCCGCTCGAGGGTGAGCCGGTCGAGGCAGAGCCGTTGGATGGAGGATGCGTGATCGGTCATGGACGGGAAAGGTTCTCGGGTCTATTAAGCAATCGGCCGCGCGGGATGAACGCGGCGCGCGTCCGGACGCTGTGTGTCCGGCCGGTCTGCGCGCGATCCCGCCCCTCCGAAAAGGGCCCCGGACTCCCGGGCGAGAGGCGGACCGACCGTAGGAGATGACGCATCATGCCATCCATTGACAGCCTCAAGACCCGCCGGGAACTGACCGTCGGCGACAAGACCTATGTCTATTACAGCCTTCACGCGGCGGAGGAAGCCGGTCTTTCCGGTGTTTCGCGCCTGCCGGTGTCCCTGAAGGTGCTGCTGGAGAACCTGCTCCGCAACGAGGACGGCGACTCGGTCGATGTGAACGACCTGCGCGCCGTCGCCGCCTTCATCGAGAACAAGGGCCGGGCCGAGCACGAGATCGCCTTCCGCCCCGCCCGGGTGCTCATGCAGGACTTCACGGGCGTGCCCGCCGTGGTGGACCTGGCCGCCATGCGCGACGCCATGACCGCGCTGGGCGCCGACCCGACCAAGATCAACCCGCTGAACCCCGTCGACCTGGTGATCGACCACTCGGTGATGGTGGACCATTTCGGCCAGTCGACCTCCTTCGCCCAGAACGTGGACGTGGAATATGCCCGCAACGGCGAGCGGTATCGCTTCCTGCGCTGGGGCTCGTCGGCCTTCGACAACTTCCGGGTGGTGCCCCCGGGCACCGGCATCTGCCATCAGGTGAACCTCGAATATCTGGCCCAGACCGTGTGGTCCGCGGCCGACGGTGACGACACCGTGGCCTATCCGGACACCGTGGTCGGCACCGACAGCCACACCACCATGGTCAATGGCCTCTCGGTCCTGGGCTGGGGCGTGGGCGGCATCGAGGCCGAAGCGGCCATGCTCGGCCAGCCGATCCCCATGCTGATCCCCGAAGTGATCGGCTTCCGCCTGACCGGCAAGCTGCCGGAAGGCGCCACCGCCACGGACCTGGTGCTCACCGTCACCCAGATGCTGCGCAAGAAGGGCGTGGTCGGCAAGTTCGTGGAGTTCTACGGCGCGGGTCTCGTCAACCTGACCCTCGAGGATCAGGCCACCATCGCCAACATGGCCCCGGAATACGGTGCCACCTGCGGCTTCTTCCCGATCAGCCCGGCCACCATCAGCTACCTCACCGAGACCGGCCGCAAGCCGGAGCGGGTGGCGCTGGTGGAAGCCTACGCCAAGGCCCAGGGGTTCTGGGTGGACGAGACGGCCGAAGAGCCGGTGTTCACCGACTATCTCGAACTGGATCTCGGCACGGTGCAGTCGTCCCTCGCCGGCCCCAAGCGTCCGCAGGACCGGGTGGCGCTGGCCGATGCGGCACCGGCCTTCATGAGCGCCCTGACCAGCGACTTCGGCAAGGCCGGCAAGGAAGCCGAACGGGTGGCGGTGAAGACCGAAACCGGGGCCGAGGCCGGCTTCGACGTGGGTCATGGGGATGTGGTGATCGCCGCCATCACCTCCTGCACCAATACCTCCAACCCCTCCGTCCTGATTGCCGCCGGTCTGGTGGCGCGCAAGGCCCGGGCCCGGGGCATGAAGGTGAAGCCGTGGGTGAAGACCTCGCTGGCGCCCGGATCGCAGGTGGTCACCGACTACCTCACCAATTCGGGCCTGCAGGACGACCTGGACGCCATGGGCTTCAACCTGGTGGGCTATGGCTGCACCACCTGCATCGGCAATTCCGGACCCCTGCCCGCCCCGATCACCGCGGCGATCAACGAGGGTGACCTGGTGGCGGCCGCTGTGCTGTCCGGCAACCGCAACTTCGAGGGCCGGGTCAATCCGGACGTGCGGGCCAACTATCTGGCCTCGCCGCCCCTGGTCGTCGCCTATGCCCTGGCCGGCACCCTGCAGAAGGACCTGATGCGCGAGCCGGTGGGCGAAGGCGCGGATGGCGAGCCCGTCTATCTGCGGGACATCTGGCCGACCAACCAGGAGATCGCCGACATCCAGCGGGCGTCGGTCACCAACGCCCTGTTCGCCAAGCGCTATGCGGACGTGTTCAAGGGCGACCAGCACTGGCAGTCGATCAAGATCGAGGGCGGCCAGACCTATGCCTGGGACGCGGACTCCACCTATGTGCAGAACCCGCCCTATTTCGAGGGCATGACCATGACCCCGGCCCCGGTGACCGACATCAAGGAAGCCCGGGTCCTGGCCGTGTTCGGCGATAGCATCACCACCGACCACATCTCTCCGGCGGGCAACATCCGCAAGGCCTCGCCCGCGGGCGAGTACCTGATCGGCCACGGGGTCGAGGTGGCGGACTTCAACGGTTACGGCGCCCGGCGCGGCAACCACGAGGTGATGATGCGCGGGACCTTTGCCAATATCCGCATCCGCAACCGCATCACCCCGGAGATCGAGGGGGGCGTCACCAAGCACTTCCCGTCCGAGCAGGTCATGCCGATCTATGACGCCGCCATGAAGTACCAGTCCGAGGGCCGGCCGCTGGTCGTGTTCGCGGGCAAGGAATACGGCACCGGCTCCTCCCGGGACTGGGCGGCCAAGGGCACGCGCCTCCTGGGCGTCCGTGCGGTGATCGCCGAGAGCTTCGAGCGCATCCACCGCTCGAACCTCGTGGGCATGGGCGTGCTGCCCCTGCAGTTCATCGAGGATGGCTGGCAGCGTCTGGGTCTGACGGGTGAAGAGATCGTCTCCATCCGTGGGCTGACGGAAATCACCCCGCGCAAGACCCTCTATGTGGAACTGTACCGCCCGTCCGACCACCGGACGGCCCGGTTCCCCGTGCGGTGCCGCATCGACACCCAGACGGAGCTGGAATATTTCCGCTCCGGCGGGGTCATGCCCTACGTCCTGCGCAACCTTGCCCGCGTCACCGAGGACGCGGCGGAGTAGCCATCGGCGGTCACAGACCTTAAGGTCTCGGGAATCAGGTTCGGCGACGCTCCGGTCACGGGGGGTCGCCGGATCGTTTCACGCAGAGGTGAGGCGCTCCCACGTGCAAACCTGGTCTAAGAACAGCATCATGCTGAGCTTCCGCCGGTTGGCCTGTGCCGTGGCCCCCTTCCTTGTCCTGATCGGCGGTCCCGACCCCGCCGCGGCGCGGCCCCGCGCGGCAGCACCCCACGTGCTCGAGCTGTTCACGGCCCAGGGCTGTACCGGCTGTGCGGAGGCCGACCAGGCCCTGAAGGGCGTCATCGGACGACCCGATCTGCTCGTCCTGGCCTTTCCCGTGGACTACTGGGACTATCTGGGCTGGAAGGATACCTTTGCCCGGCCGGAGTTCACCCAGCGCCAGGCGGCCTACAAGGCCCGTTTCAAGCTCCGCGAGACCTATTCCCCGCAACTGGTGATCGACGGGCGCAGCGAGGGCCCTGGGGTGGATCTGGCGCGGATCGAGCACGCCACGGCCACGGTGGCCCGACGCACGCTCCGGTTCCGCCTGTCCCATGGCCGGGTCCGCGTGTCCGGTTGGGCGCCGGGCGGGGACGCAGACGTCTGGCTGGTGCGCTACGATCCCCAGGATCAGGCCGTTGCGGTGAAGTCCGGCGAGAACCGCGGCAAGACCCTGTCCCAGCAGAACATCGTGCGCGCCCTGGTGAAGCTGGGCCGCTGGCGCGGCGTGACGGCGACCTATGACCTGCCCGCGGCCGTCCCGGCGACCCCGGATGCGGCCCTGAAGACAGTGGTCCTGGTACAGGCCCCCCGGGGGGGGGCGATTCTCGGGGTCGGACAGTTCTGAGGGATGGCGGGCCCCGTCCTT
>DAINBM010000174.1:0-5916 GCA_036732965.1 Caulobacteraceae bacterium
CATCGGTCAATGCCCGCACCGCCCCGGGACGGACCCGGATCGCGCCCCTGCCATGAGCGGACCGTCCGCGGGCGGGTGGCGGTGGGCGAAGCTCCGTCTCGATCGGCGGCAGATGATCTGGCTGGCCGTCGGGCTGGTTGCGCTCGATCTGGTGGGCGGCTTCCTCCTGTCCCTGCCCCTCGACAAGGTGGAGCACGCCTCGCCCGTGGTCGTGGACCGCCAGGGGGTCTGGCTTCGCGCCGTGCCCACCGACGGGGGGCGCTGGCGCCTGCGCGCGGATCTCGACCGCACGGACCGGCAGTTCATCGACCGGCTGGTGGCCATGGAGGACCGGCGCTTCTGGTGGCATCCGGGGGTGGACCCCGTGGCCATCGCCCGGGCCGCGGTCGTCGACCTTTCGGCGGGGCGGATCCGGTCCGGCGGCTCGACCCTGACCATGCAGCTGGCCCGACGCCTCGACCCCCACCCACGGGCGCTGCGCTTCAAGCTGCTGGAGGCGATCCGGGCGCTCGGCCTGCAGCTGCGGCTGGGCAAGTCCGGGGTGCTGGCGGATTATCTGACCCTCGCCCCCTATGGCGGCAACCTGGAGGGGGTGCGGGCGGCGTCCCTCGCCTATTTCGGCCATGAGCCCATCCATCTGACCAATGCCGAGCAGGCCCTGCTGATCGCCCTGCCGCAGTCCCCCGAGGCCCGACGACCGGACCGACACCCGGAGGCGGCGCGGCGGGCGCGGGACAGGGTGCTGCGCCGCCTGGAGGCGCGGGGGCTGATCACGCCCGCCGCCGCGCGCGAGGCGGCCGCCGAGCCCGTGCCCCGGCGCAGCGGCTTTCCCATCCGGGCCTGGGCCGTCAGCGGCGAGATCGCCCGCAGTGCCACCGGTGACCGGCCGACGGTGGTCTCGACCCTGGACGCCGGTCTGCAGGCCCGGTTGGAGAGCCTGGCCGCCCAGACCGCGGCCGGCCAGGGCAGTCACACGGCGGCGGCGGTGATCGTGCTCGAGACCCGCACCCGCAGCGTCCGCGCCGCGGTCTCGGCCAGTGCCCGGGCGGGGGGCGGGGGATGGATCGACACCACCCGGGCCCTGCGCTCGCCGGGCTCGTCGCTCAAGCCCTTCCTGTACGCCTTTGCCTTCGAGCAGGGGCTGGCGGCCCCGGAGACCCGCCTCGTGGACCAGAAGGTGGCCTATGAGGGCTATGAGCCGGAGAACTTCGATCGCAGCTTCCACGGGGAGGTCACGGCCCGCGAGGCGCTGGCCAATTCCCTGAACGTGCCCGCCGTGGCCCTGATGGCTCGGCTCGGACCGGCGGCCTTCGAGCACCGGCTGCAGGGGGCCGGGGTGCGTATCGTCCGGCCACGGGACGGTCTGGCCGATCCTGGACTGGCCCTGGCGCTGGGCGGGGAGGGGATCACCTTGCGGGACCTGGCGGTCCTCTATGCGGCCCTGGGGGACGGCGGGATCGCACGGCCGCTGAACTGGACGGAGGAAGGCGCGATCCTGGGGCCCCTGTCGCCCGGGGCACGGCTCGTATCGGCCTCCGCGGCGAAGCAGGTGCTGGACATCCTGCGCGAGGCCCCACCCCCGCCGGGCCGGGCACCGCCCGTGCTCAGTGCGGACGCGCCGCGGCTGGCCTTCAAGACCGGCACCTCCTACGGCTTTCGGGACGCGGTGGCTGCCGGGGTCGGCGACCGCTGGACCGTGCTGGTCTGGACCGGACGGCCCGACGGCGGGGCGCGGCCCGGACTGACCGGCCGCGATGCGGCGCTGCCCCTGCTGTTCCAGGTGTTCGATCTGTTGAGCGGGGACAACGCCCAGGCGGGCGCACAGGCACCACCCGTCGTGCCCTCGGCCCTGAGGCAGGTGGATCCGACGCTGAGTGGTCCCCAGGTGCTGTTCCCGCCGGATGGCGCGGCCCTGCTGGCGGACGGGTACGGCCCCACGGCCCGTGGGTTCGCGCTGACGGCCCGGGGGGAGGGGCTGCGGTGGTACGCGGATGGCCAGGCCCTGTCCCCCGGACTCGCGGGCGGGCCGCCGGTCTGGCATCCTGCGGGTCCCGGCTTCTATCGCCTGATGGTCATCGATGCGCGCGGGCGTCGGGCGACGGCATCGGTCCGGGTGAAATAGGCGGTCTCCGGGCGGTGGTCAGATGCCGAGTTCGGCGCTTGGCGTGTGTGACCGCTCGTGCCAGGCCGACAGGACGCAGCCCAGCACGATCAGGCCGGCCCCGGCCAGGGTCGCGGGGGTCAGGGGCTCCGCGAACATCAGATAGCCAAATGCCGCAGCCCAGATGAAGGCCGTGTACTCCACCACCACCAGCACCTTGGTCTCCGCCCGGGCATAGGCCCACGACAGGGAGATGAAGGCGGCCGAGGCGAAGGCGGCGCTGCCGAGGATGGCCGGCACCTGGTCCAGCGGCGGGACCCGGGCGGCAAAGGGCGCGAACAGCAGCAGCACCGTGCTCATGATCAGCGCGCCGAAGAAGGCGCTTTCCTCGGGTGATGCCAGCTGGGCCTGCTGGCGCTGCAGGATCAGGTTGTAGCTGTAGCAGACGGCGGAGAACAGGATCGCGATGGCACCCAGCGCCGCGTCCGGCCGGTGGTGTCCTCCCAGCCGACCCAGCAGGATGACTCCCACCCCGGCCAGACCGACGACGGACGAGATCACCGCCCAGCGGGTGATGGTCTCGCCCAGCAGCACGGCCGCCAGATAGAGGGTGATCAGCGGGGCGATGAAGGACAGGGCAATCCCCTCCGCCAGGGGCACCCGACTGACCCCCCAGAAGAAGGTCACCACCAGCAGCGCGGCGTTCACGCCCCGGATCGCATGGACCCGCAGCACGGCCCGCGGCGGCCGACGCGGAGACCGGAGGGCAAACAGGATGCCGGTCATGAGGGTTCCGGCGAGGCCTCGCCACAGGGCGGCATTGTAGGCGCCGATACTGATCGACAGGCCCTTCATGAGGGCGTCCATCACCGAATAGAGCCCGATCCCGACCAGGGCCATGGCGAAGGCCAGGGAGGCCGTGGTCCGGCGGGGAACGAACCGGCGCGCGCGGAGACGGTTCGGTTGAGGGCTGGCCATGCGGTCCCTAGCCTCGCCCGTGTCCGTCGTCGACCCGGGCCGGGGTGATCACATCCGAGCGCGGGGTCTTCCGGGCGAACCCGTCGATATCGGCGAGCATCTCGGTCCAGGCCGCCTGATAGTTCGGCGTCCAGTCCGGACCGAGCACGTCCCTCAGCCCCTCGCCGACATTGGCGAAGAAGGTGGTGAAGGCCTCGCGCGGGACGTCATAGCCCTCGTGGGTGATCATTTCGGTGCTGATCATGTGGTCCGAGTAGCGACGCTCGCCGATGAAGTCGAGGATGGCCTCGAACACCCGGGCCAACATCTCGCCCCGGATGGCACCGTTGTCGTCCCGCCAGAACAGGGGCTTCAGGCCCGGGTGCGCCTGGAACAGCCGGTCATAGATGGCGGAGGTCGGGTCGATGCCCCGGGCGGCGACGGCCTCGAGACTGGCCGCGATCCCGGCCGCGTAGCTGTGGACATTCTCGGTCATGATGCCGGGCCTTTCGCCAGACCAGGCATGCCGGATCGGGTGTCCCGATAGGGCGCTATTAGTATTGTTAGCATTCTATTAACCATTCAGGCGCGCGCTCCCGACGTCACGGACGACGCAGCGGAAGCCGATGTGGCTGGTGGCCGTGTCCTCCATCTGCGGCTGGCGGGCGGCGGGGCGGTACCGGTCGCAATAGCTTTCGTGGCAAAGGTGCGAGCCCCCCTTGACCACCCGCCGGGCCAGCGTGATCCCGGGCAGATCCGGATCGCGGCTGGCCACGGCGGGATCGATCCCGCAGCAGGCCGGGGCGGCGTGCGAGCCCTTCCAGTAGTCTCGCGTCCATTCCCAGACATTGCCGATCAGGTCATGCAGATCAAAGCCGTTGGCCGGGAAGGCCCCCACGGGGGAGGTGCCCCGGTGACCGTGCTCCGCCGTCGGGGCCTGTGGATAAGGTCCCGTCCAGTGGTTGGCCATGATCTGTCCGCCGGGACGCCGCTCGTCGCCCCAGGCATAGGTCGCCCCCTCCAGCCCGCCCCGGGCGGCGTACTCGAACTCCGCCTCCGTCGGCAGGTCCTTGCCCGCCCACCGGGCATAGGCAAGGGCATCCGCATGGGCGACCTGCACCACCGGATGGTCCAGTCGTCCGCGATAGACCGACGCGTCTCCCTGGGGCTTGCGCCAGTTGGCCCCGGGGACGTAGCGCCACCAGTCGGACCAGTGCATCGGCCGGGAGACGCCCTTGCGCGGGCCGAAGACCAGCCCGCCGGGCCGCAGCCGCGCCGGGTCGACGCCGGGATAGAGGGCCGGGTCCGGGGGCTGCTCCGCCACGGTCAAATGCCCGGTCGCCCGGACGAAGGCGGCGAAGTCCCGGTTGGTGACCGGGGTCCTGTCGATGCGGAAGGGGGCCACCTCCTGCCAGCGGGCGGGTGCCTCCTCGGGATAGTGGTGGTCCGATCCCATGCGGAACCTCCCGCCGGGCAGGGCCACCATGTCGTCGGTCGCAGGCGCCACCTCAGTCCTGCATGTGTTCGAGGAGGCCATGCAGTTGCTTGAACACCGGCGGTATGTCCGCATGCCGGTACGGGGCAAACGCCGTGCGGGCCTTCGCCAGCCGGGCCTTCAGCTCGGCCGCGACCTCGGGGTGGACGCTGGCGACGTTGTAGCTCTCCGACGGATCGGTGCCCATGTCGAAGACCTCGGTATAGCCCAGCTTGTCGAGGGGGAAGCGGGTCCCGCGGTAATAGGCGCTGGCCACATACTTCCACCGCTGGGTCCGCACACCGACGGGCACCTCGTTGTCGAACAGGATCAGGGCCTCGTGCGGGGAGGGTGCCCCGCGGATCAGGACGGCGGAGATGTCCTTGCCGTCCAGCTCGACCCCGGCGGGCAGCGCCTGTCCGGCCATGGCGCAGAGGGTCGGAAGGATGTCGATGCCCATGGCGATCGACGGGACCCGTTGCCCTGCAGGCAGGACGCCGGGCTGCCGGGCGATGAAGGGTACGCGATAGCCGCCGTCGAAGGCCCCGCCGCCCTTCCGCTCCCGCAACCCGCCCGTGGAGCCTTCGAACCACGGACCGTTGTCGGAGGTGAAGATGACCAGGGTGTCCCGGTCGAGGCCCAGGTCCCTCAGCCGGTCCAGCAGGCGCCCGACAATGCCGTCGATCTCGCTGACGGTTGCGCCATAGGGCCCCGCGGGCCCGTCCACGACGCTACCGGCCGCCGGGTGGGACGGCAGGTGCGGCGCGCTCAGGGCCAGCTCGACGAAGAACGGCCGATGCCGGTTGGCGGTGATGAAGGTCTCGGCATGGGCGTAGAACTGCTGCTGCAGGCTGGGGTAGTCCACCGGCGTCTGCCGCACCTCCGCCACCCCGGCATGGGCCTCGAACAGGGCGAGGGGGGCCATGTCGTGGCTGTAGGGAATGCCGAAGAAGGTGTCGAAGCCGTGGCGGGTGGGCGGCCAGTAGGCGGGGGCGTGCCCGAGGTGCCACTTGCCGAACAGGCCCGAGACATAGGTCGACCCCAGAGCCTTGGGGATGGTCACCTCGCTCAGGGGCAGGCCGCGGTCGTCCGCCTGCATGATCACCTCGTACCCGAGCCCGGTGCGGACCGGATAGCGACCGGTCAGGAGCCCGGCCCGGGACGGGGTGCACAGGTTGGCCGGCGCATAATAGTCGGTGAGCGTCACCCCCTCCCGTGCCATCCGGGCGAGGTTGGGGGTCGGAATCGGGCCGCGACCATCGAGGTTCACATCCCCGTAGCCCAGATCGTCGCACAGGATCACGATGAAGTTCGGCGGCCGGGCCGGCGAGGCGGCGCGGGCCGGCGGGGCCACCGCCGGGACGGCCAGCAGTGCGGAAGCGCC
>DAINBM010000175.1:0-5883 GCA_036732965.1 Caulobacteraceae bacterium
CTGCCGGGCGGCGGGGGCGGATCAGCGCCACGCCCTGTGGCTGGGCCCCGACGAATGGCTGCTGCTGTCGCCGCCGGGGGACCGCCTCGACAAGGCGCTGGCCTTCGCCATCGGCGATGTGCCCCATTCGGTGGTGGAGGTCAGCCACCGGCAGGTGGGCATGATCCTCGACCGGCCGGAGGCCGCGTCCATCCTCTCGGTCGGGTGCGCCCTCGATTTCGATCCGGCCGCCTTTCCCGTCGGCATGTGCACCCGGACGATGTTTGCCAAGGCCGAGGTCGTGCTGTGGCGCACCGGGGACAACCGGTTCCAGATCGAGGTGTGGCGGTCGTTTGCCGACTATCTCTGGCGCTATCTGGTGCTGGCCGGGGCGGAATTTGCCTGACACCGCCGAAGGCCGTCGGTCGCGGTTGCGACAACGGGGTCTTGCCAAGAGCGGTGTTGAACGGTCATTTAACGGCATGACCCACGGCCCGACCCGAGAGGCCGATTCCCGGCCCCGTGCGGCGGCGCAGCCTGCGCCCACGCCGCTGCGCGTCGGCGTGGTCCTGTCAGACCATTTCACCCTGTCGGCCTTTGCCCTGTTCATCGACCATCTGCGTCTGGCCGCCGACGAGGGGGACCGCAGCCGTCCGGTGAAGGTGCAGTGGTCGGTCATGTCCGCCACCCAGGAACCCCAGCGCGCCAGCTGCGGCGTCCTGACCACGCCGACCAGCGGTCTGATCGATCCCAGGCAACTGGACTATGTGGTGGTGGTGGGGGGCGTGCTGCACGCCGGCCGCCAGATCAACGAGGCGACCGAGCGCTATCTGCGCCGGGCGGCAGAGACGGGCACCCGGCTCGTGGGCCTGTGCACCGGCAGCTTCATCCTGTGCCGCATCGGTCTGATGCAGGGGCGCCGCACCTGCGTCAGCTGGTACCATTACCAGGACTTCCTGGACGAGTTCCCGGATCACGACGTGGTCGCCGATCAGTTGTTCGTGGCGGACGGGGACCGGATCACCTGTGCCGGCGGGGCGGGGACCGCCGACCTTGCCTGCCATCTGATCGAGCGGCACATCGGCTGGTCCGCCGCCCAGAAGGCCAGTCAGGTGCTGCTGTTCGACCGGGCCCGGGCGGGAGGCGAGGCTCAGCCCCATCCCCCCATGGCGGAAAAGGTCAGCGAGCCGCGGGTCCGCCGGGCGCTCCTCCTGATGGAGCAGAACCTGGCCGTACCGCTGCCCATCGCCCATGTGGCGGAAAAGCTGAACCTCTCCACCCGCCAGTTCGAGCGCCTGTGCCACTCGACCCTCGGCGTCAGTCCGGCCACCGCCTACCGGCGGATGCGGTTGCGTTATGCCCACTGGCTGATCGGCAATACCGACCGCTCCGTCACCGACATCGCCCATGCGGCCGGCTTTGCCGACTGCGCGCACTTCTCGCGGCAGTTCAAGGAGACCTACGGCGCATCACCGTCCGGTCAGCGGCGGATCGCCGAGCCCGAGCCCGACATATCCAACATTGCGTCCCACCGGGTGTTCAGCTGATCCCTGGCCGGTCGCCCGAAGCCCGAAAGGCCCTTTCCATGCATCGTCGCGCCCTGTTGTCCGCCCTGCCGGCAACCCTCTGGCTCGGGGCCGGCGGTGCTGAGGCAGCGCCCCTGGTGGAAGGCTTCTCGCCGGAGCGTCTGGGGCGGATCCGGCCTCTCCTGGCCCGGGGCGTGGCGGACAAGGTCATGGCGGGCGCCGTCTGGCGGGTGATGCGCCGGGGACAGGTGGTCAGCGAGGGGACGGTGGGCCTCGCAGATGTCGAGGCCGGACGCCCCATGACCGCCGACGCCATCTTCCGCATCTTTTCCATGACCAAGCCGATCACCACGGTGACCGCCCTCAGCCTCTATGAGGAGGGCCTGTTCGATCTGCACGATCCGGTCTCCAAGTGGATCCCGGAGTTCGGGGAGGTGATGGTCCAGCACGTGTCGCCGGACGGGCTGGGCGGGCGCACCGTCCGGCTGGCACCGCCGACCCGGCCGATCACGGTGCTCGACCTGATGCGTCACACCTGCGGATATGGCTATGCCAGCCCCCTCGATGCCGCGGGAGAGAGCCTCTATGCGAAGCAGGGCGTGACCCGCACCGACATTCCCCTGTCGGACTGGGTGGTACGGCTGGCCCGGGTGCCGCTGGTCTGCGATCCGGGCAGCCGGTTCAACTACGGCTATGGCCTCGACATCCTGGGACGCCTGGTGGAGATCTGGTCCGGCCAGTCCCTTGATGCGGCCATGCAGGCCCGGGTCTTCAAGCCCCTGGGCATGGGCGATACGGGATTCTGGGTCCCGCCGGCCCGGGCCTCGCGGGTGACGACCATGTATTCTCCCTCCCGCCTGGGCGCGGTGCTGCCGGACGGCAGCCACGATTTCGGCGGGCCCGTGGTGCGCACGCCCGGCCGTGTGCAGGATGGCTGGAAGACCGATCCCGTTCTGAAGTTCGGTGGTGCGGGCCTTCTGTCCACCCTCGATGACTATACCCGCTTCGTGAACATGCTGGCCGGCGGAGGTGCGCTCGGAGGGCAGCGGGTCCTCGCCCCGGCCACGGTGGCGATGATGAGTTCCGACGTGCTGGGTACCATTCCCGCCAGTCCGGCAGAGATCTGGGGCGGCTACGGCTTCGGCCTGTCGGTGGAGGTCGACCGGGGCCCCGGCGGTGCTGCGACGCCGGTGTCCGCGGGCAGCTATGACTGGGGCGGGGCCGGCTCGACCTGGATGTGGGTGGATCCCCGGGCCCAGGTCACCGGTCTTCTGATGCTCCAGGTCTATCCGTCGTCGCCCCGCTGGGCGCAGCTGTTCAAGCAGGTGGTCTACGGGGCGTTGCTGGATCCGGTCTGAGCTACCTCGGCCTCCGCCGCCCGCCGGGCCAGGGCCGCGAGGTTGGCCTCGTGCTGCTGGCGGGTGATCCGGTAGAAGAACAGGCAGCCGATGGCGATCAGCTGGATTGCCATGAACAGCGGCAGATAGACGTGCATCATGGTCAAGAGGATCGGCTGGGGCACATGGCCGGGCTCGGCCTTGTCCGGGAAATGCGCCACGGACAGCACCACGCCTGAGAGGAAGATGCCGATCCCGGTGACGGACTTGGCGATGACGCTGGAGGCCGAGAACAACAGGCCCTCGGATCGCTGGCCGGTCTTCAGTTCATTGTCCTCGGCGATGTCGGCGATCATGGCTGTCCCGTTGATGCCCGCCGTGATGGCGAGCGTCACGGTGACCACGGTGTTGAGGAACAGCAGCGGCAGCAGCATCGGTGAGCCGGGTGCCGGAAACATGCCGATCAGCCGCAGCATGATCGGCAGCGGTCCGATCACCGCCGTGAGCAGATAGATGATGATGGTCGCCGACTTCTTGCCCATCCGCCGGGACAGGACGGGCGCGAGGAACAGGGCGAGCAACGCCCCCAGATAGGCGGACAGCAGCAGGATCGCGTACTGCCCGCTGTTGAGCAGCCAGAAATAGGTCACGAAATACGAGTTCAGGGCGAGGGTCAGACCGCTGGCCATGGACGAGAAGATCGCCGAGCCCATGATCGCCAGGAACGACGCGTTCCAGAAGGTCCGCCCCACGTGCCGCAGGGTCTGCGCCAGGGGTTCACGCGCCCGCTTCGGCGGCACCTTCAGGAACGGGATGAAGCTGTGGGTGCCCGCGGCTGACAGGGTGATGGCGGTGAACATGACGATGCCGGAGACCGCGCCGTAGAGGGCATAGCCCGCCGGGTTCAGCTGACCCACCGGATGGCTGGCGTCCGGCCGCAGGAAGACCTGCAGGGCGAGCACGGTCATGGTCAGTCCGCCCCACCAGCCGAAGAAGTAGCGATAGCCGAACAGGTCGGTCCGCTGGTCGTAGTTCTCGCTCAGCTCTGCCCCCAGGGCGGTGGAGGGGATCTCGTAGAAGGTGATCAGGCTGCGCACGATGACGGCCGTGGCCAGCAGGTACAGGAACAGCTGCTCCTGGCTGAGACCATGCGGCGGGCGCCACAGGAAGTAGAAGGCCAGCGCCGCAGGTGCTCCGGCAAAATACATGAATGGGTGGCGCCGACCCCAGCGGCTGCGCCAGTTGTCGCTGATGAACCCCACCAGCGGGTCCAGCACACTGTCCACGGCCAGTGCCAGAAGGATGGCCAGACCGCCCAGATAGGGGGACAGCCCCAGCACCTGATTGTAGAACAGCAGGAGCAGGGCCTGGAAGCCGTTGTCCTTGACCCCATAGGCCACGGAGCCAAAGCCGTAGGCGATCTTGGTGAAGAGCCCCGTCCGGGGCCGGGTGGGCAGTCCAGCGGTCATGGCCGGTCCACGCGCCTGTCGGCCCCAAAGCCATCCGGTCTCGTCGCCATCTGCCGTCTCCCCCGTCCGCTGTCACGGACCTGCGAGGTCTGCGCCCCGCCATTCCGGAAAGGGTACGTGAGCTTTCGGCGAAGCGCCATGCCCCGTGCCCGGGACGGGCGACGGTTACTTCCGGATCTTCGGCTTGGCAGGCTTCTTCTTGGCCGGCACAGGGGGCGGGGCCGGGGTGGCCTCGGGCGTCCGGTCCAGGCTGCTGCGGTCCACACTGCCGGCGATCACTTCCACGCCGAGATAGCGCATGACGCCCCCGGCATAGCTGATGTCCTCGATGGGAAGGCTGGGATCGCGGCGCAGCGCCGCCGCATCCCGAAGCGTGAGGCGCAGGGCCATCGCGTCTCTCTGGAAGCCGTCATTCACGGCTGCTTCGATCCAGAGACGGAAACCCACCGCCGACGGGGCCGACGGTGGGAATTTTTCTGTCTTGACCATCATGTCATCTTTCAGCGGAGGGGGGCAGGCGCCGCAAGGGATATGTGCCGGACTGGCCCACCACCCGACGCGATGGCGCGCCGGGGCTGTCGGACGACATCAATGTGATCAGGAGGCCTTGAGCTGGCCGGCCGACATCTTGCCGCTGCGCTGATCGCGCTCCAGCTCGAAGGACAGCTTCTGGCCGTCATGCAGCGAGCCGAGGCCCGCACGTTCCACGGCCGAGATGTGCACGAACACGTCCGCGCCGCCGTCGTCCGGCTGGATGAAACCGAAGCCCTTTTGGCTGTTAAACCACTTCACAGTACCGTTAGCCATGTCTAGTCCCTTTCCGGGGTGTCGCATCGCGACGCTCCAAGAGTGGAGACGCCGATCAAATTTTCGGAGAGGTCTAGGTCAGGTCCGGACACCCCCTTCGAGAAAGGAGGTCAGAAAGAGGCCGCACCAAAGCGAATATCGATCCGCCATCTAAACCATGGCGCGTGGAAAAAGACAAGCTTTTTTGAGGGGATAGCGACTGTGCCGAGATTGGGCGCCAACCTTGGGTAGGCGTTTCCTGATCGGAAGTCGCTGGAATCCCTCACCAATGTCCGATTCCCGCGAGGCGCGAACCGGTCCGGCGGGATCCGCCGCCTGCCCCCCGTGATCGGCGCAGGCGGCAGCCCTGTTCCGGGCGTCAGGCCAGCATGCCGGCCAGGCGTCCCCGGATGATCTGTTCCGCTTCGGACATGATCCGGCGGATCAGTTCGTCGCAGGTGGGAATGTCGTGGATCAGGCCGCAGACCATGCCGCAGGACCATGCGCCTACGTCCATGTCGCCCTCGGTCATGACCTTCGGATAGACGCCCGCGACCTCTTCGATGATGTCCTCGAACTTCAGGGCTGCACCGAGGGTCCGCTCCTTTTCCAAGAGCCGTTCCACACCGGCATTGACCAGCACCCGCTCGGTATTGCGCAGGGGGCGCATGACCAGTCGGGTGTCGAGCTCCGAGGCGTTGAGGATCGCCTGCTTCAC
Organism: Caulobacteraceae bacterium; assembly: GCA_036732965.1. GTDB lineage: Bacteria > Pseudomonadota > Alphaproteobacteria > Caulobacterales > Caulobacteraceae > CAIMFV01. The sequence continues at coordinate 5,816 of DAINBM010000175.1, forward strand.
GTTCTCGTGGACCGGGGCTTCCTTGGTGGCGATGAAGCGGGTGCCCATGTTCATGCCGTCGGCGCCCA
>DAINBM010000176.1:0-5848 GCA_036732965.1 Caulobacteraceae bacterium
AGGACGCCGGCCTCATTGTCGACGATGATGGCATAGGTGGCCTTCTGCTCCGCCACTTCCGCATGATCGAGGAAATAGGCCGAGCCCGGCAGGGCCGCTGTCGTATCCGTCTTCGTGCTCAAACCAGCCTCCGTCCCGCCTGATCGATCGCCGAGCCCAGATCGCCGGTGAAGTCGGGCAGGATCATCTCGTTGTGCGCCTTGCCGGACGGGATCATGGGCAGGCAGTTCTCGGCCCGCTCCACCCGGCAGTCAAACAGAACCGGCTTGTCGGACGCGATCATCTCCGCAATCGCTCCGTCCAGCTCTGCCGGATTGTCACAGCGCAGCCCCACGGCACCATAGGCCTCCGCCAGCTTCACGAAGTCCGGCAGGGCGGCGGAATAGGAATGGGCGTAGCGCTCCCCGTGCAGCAGTTCCTGCCACTGGCGGACCATGCCCATCCATTCGTTGTTCAGGATGAACACCTTCACCGGCAGGCCGTACTGGATGGCCGTGGACATCTCCTGGATGTTCATCTGGATGGAGGCGTCTCCCGCCACGTCGATGACCAAGGCGTCGGGAAAGGCCAGCTGGGCCCCGATGGCAGCGGGCAGGCCATAGCCCATGGTGCCCAGACCGCCGGAGGTCAGCCAGCGGTTGGGGGCCTCGAAGCCCATGAACTGGGCCGCCCACATCTGGTGCTGGCCCACCTCGGTGGTGATGATCGGGTTGCGGTCCTTCACCGCCGCCCACAGGCGCTCCACGGCGTACTGCGGCTTGATCAGGTCGCCGGAGGCCGGATAGGCGAAGCACTTGCGATCCCGCCAGCCCTCGATCTGCTTCCACCAGGGGTCGAGACGCGCCCGGGCCTCACCGTAGCCGGCGTCCCGCCAGGCGGCGATCAGGGCCCGCAGCACCTCGCCCGCGTCCCCGACGATGCCGATGTCCGCCCGGACGATCTTGCCGATGGAGGACGGGTCGATGTCGATATGGATCTTCTTGGAACGGGGCGAGAAGGCGTCGAGACGCCCCGTCACCCGGTCGTCGAACCGCGCACCGACGCAGACCATGACGTCGCAATCATGCATGGCATTGTTGGCCTCGTAGGAGCCGTGCATGCCCAGCATGCCCAGCCACTGGGGATCCGAGGCCGGGAAGGCGCCCAGCCCCATGAGGGTCGAGGTCACCGGCGCACCGGTCATCCGGGCCAGCTCGCGCAGGGCCTTGGTGGCCGACGGACCGGCATTGATGACGCCGCCGCCGGTATAGAGGATCGGTCGCCGCGCGCCTGCGATCAGGGCCGCGGCCTCCGCCACCCGGCGGGGGTCGCCGGCGGTTTGCGGCGCGTAGTGATGGGAATAACCGGTCTGGGTCGGTCCGCGATAGCGGCCGGTGGCGAACTGCACGTCCTTGGGGATGTCCACCAGCACCGGGCCCGGACGTCCGGAGGTGGCGATCTGGAAGGCCTCGTGGATCGCTTCGGCGAGGCGGTTCACATCCTTCACCAGCACATTGTGCTTGGTGCAGGAGCGGGTGATGCCCACCGTGTCGCACTCCTGGAAGGCATCGGTGCCGATCAGATGGGTCGGGGCCTGACCGGTCAGCACGACCATCGGGATGGAGTCCATCAGGGCATCGACAATGCCGGTCACGGTATTGGTGGCCCCGGGGCCGGAGGTCACCAGCACCACGCCCGGCTTGCCGGAGGCGCGGGCATAGCCTTCCGCGGCGTGGGCGGCCCCCTGTTCGTGACGCACAAGAATATGGCGCAAGCGCTCCCCGTGCACCTCCGCGTCCCGGTGCATGGCGTCATAGATGGGCAGCACCGCCCCGCCCGGATAGCCGAACAGGGTGGTCACGCCCTGATCCAGCAGTGCGCGCACCACGATCTCGGCGCCGGAGATCATGTCCGCCTCGGGGGCGGCGTCCTCGGTGGTCAGGGGCTGATGCAGGGTCATGTCGGGCACTTTCGGGGGACGTGTTCGGCAGGGTCTTCGGACAAGAAAAAAGGCCCTCGGAGGGGGCCTTGTGCATGCGACCGCTCGGCGGAGGATCGACTGGCGATCACCCGGATACGGTCGCTCTGGCTACGATTAGGCGTGCGCGCACGGTTCTTGCTCCGAAAGACGACGCCTTACCTCTCACAGGCAAAATTCACCGTCAAGACCCGCATGGCGAAATGATCTTGCATTCCGCTGTTTCGCGGTCAGGGCTTTCGGGTGAGTTGATCCACATCCCGCACCGCGCCCCGGGCGGCGCTGGTGGTCATGGCGGCATAGGCCCGCAGGGCCGTGGACACCTTGCGCGGACGCACCTCCGTCGGCGACCAGGCGTCTGCTCCCCTCGCCGCTTCCTCGCCACGTCGCTGATCGAGGGTGGCGGCATCCACCACCAGCTCGATCCGACGCCGGGGGATGTCGATCTCGATCCGGTCGCCGTCGCGGGCGAGCGCGATGGTTCCGCCCTCCGCGGCTTCCGGGGACACATGGCCGATGGAGAGGCCGGAGGTTCCGCCGGAGAAGCGCCCGTCGGTGACCAGGGCGCAGGCCTTGCCCAGCCCCTTCGACTTCAGATAGCTCGTCGGATAGAGCATTTCCTGCATGCCGGGGCCGCCCCGCGGGCCCTCGTAGCGGATCACCACCACCTCGCCGGCCTTCACGGTCCCGTTGAGAATGCCGCTCACCGCCGAATCCTGGCTCTCGAACACCCGGGCGGGGCCGGCGAAGACCAGATTGCTCTCGTCGACGCCCGCGGTCTTCACGATGCAGCCATCGGGGGCGAGGTTGCCGAACAGCACCGCCAGCCCGCCGTCCTTGGAGAAGGCGTTCTCCGCCGAGCGGATGACGCCGGACGTCCGGTCGAGGTCCAGCTCCTTCCAGCGACGGTTCTGGCTGAAGGCGGTCTGGGTGGGCACCCCGCCGGGAGCGGCCAGGAACAGCCGGTGCACGTCGGGGTCATTGGAGCGGCTGATGTCCCAGCGGTTGAGGGCCTCGGCCATGGTGTGGCTGTGGACCGTGGGCAGGTCCCCGTGGATCAGGCCGGCCCGGTCCAGCTGGCCGAGGATGGCCATCACACCCCCTGCCCGGTGCACGTCTTCCATGTGCACGTCGGACTTGGCGGGAGCCACCTTGCACAGGCAGGGCGCGATGCGGGACAGCCGGTCGATGTCGGCCATGGTGAAGTTCACCCCGGCCTCGTGGGCGGCGGCGAGCAGATGCAGCACGGTGTTGGTGGAGCCGCCCATGGCGATGTCCAGCGTCATGGCGTTCTCGAAGGCCTCGAAGCTGGCGATATTGCGCGGCAGCACGCTGTCATCGTCCTGTTCGTAGTAACGACGGGTGGCGGTGACGATGGTCCTGGCCGCCTCGAGGAACAGCTGCTCCCGGTCCGCATGGGTGGCCAGCACCGAGCCGTTGCCTGGCAGCGAAAGCCCCAGGGCCTCGGTCAGGCAGTTCATGGAATTGGCGGTGAACATGCCCGAGCAGGAGCCGCAGGTGGGACAGGCCGACCGCTCGATGGCCTTCACGTCCTCGTCGCTGACGGCCTCGTCGGCGGCGGCGACCATGGCGTCCACCAGGTCCAGCGCCACTTCCTTGCCGTTCAGCACCACCTTGCCGGCCTCCATCGGGCCGCCGGAGACGAACACGGTGGGGATGTTGATCCGCAGCGCCGCCATCAGCATGCCCGGCGTGATCTTGTCGCAGTTGGAGATGCAGACCAGCGCGTCGGCGCAGTGGGCATTGACCATGAACTCCACGGAGTCCGCGATCAGGTCCCGGGACGGCAGGCTGTAGAGCATGCCGTCATGGCCCATGGCGATGCCGTCATCCACGGCGATGGTGTTGAACTCCTTGGCCACGGCCCCGGACCGCTCGATCTCCCGGGCCACCAGCTGGCCCAGATCCTTCAGGTGCACGTGGCCGGGGACGAACTGGGTGAAGCTGTTGGCGATGGCGATGATCGGCTTGCCGAAGTCGCCGTCCTTCATCCCCGTGGCGCGCCACAGGCCCCGGGCACCAGCCATGTTGCGGCCGTGGGTGGACAGGCGTGAGCGCAGCGCAGGCATGATGAAGCTTCCCGGAACCGATCGTGTCGCTCCGCATATAGGCCAAGGACCGGATTAGGCAAACCGCGTCGGTTCAGACCGCTCCCGACGGAACCGGATCCTTCGTCCGCCGCACCCGGAACCACAGGGCGTAGAGCGCCGGCAGGAACAGCAGGGTCAGCACCGTTCCCACCGCTGTCCCGCCGATCAGCACGAAGGCCAACGGCCCCCAGAAGCTGGAGAAGGTCAACGGGATGAAGGCCAGCACGGCGGCCATGGCGGTCAGGATCACCGGCCGCGACCGGCGCACCGTCGCCTCGATCACCGCATGATAGTCGTCCCGGCCCTCCGCCTTGTCCGCCTTGATCTGCTCGGTGAGGATCAGGGTGTTGCGGATCAGGATGCCGGCCAGCCCGATCAGGCCAAGGATCGCATTGAACCCGAACGGCTGGTGGAACAACAGAAGCGTCGGGACCGCCCCCACCAGCCCCAAGGGCGCGGTCAGGAACACCATGGTCATCATGGAGAAGGACCGGACCTGCACCATCAGCACGAACAGCATCAGCAGGATCATCACCGGGAACACCGCCACAAGCGCCCCGTTGGCCTTGCCGCTCTCCTCCACCGAACCCGAGGTCTCGATCCTGTAGCCGGCCGGCAGCGACGCCTTGAGCTGCGCGAGCCTAGGCAGGATTTTCGCTGTGACGTCAGGCGGTTGCACGCCCTCGGCAATGTCGCCCCGCACGGTGATGACCGGCTCGCGATTGCGGCGTTTCAGGATGGGGTCCTGCGGCTCGACCTTCAGTGTGCCGATATTGGAAAGGGGAACCGAGCGGCCGTCGCGGGTGGTCAGGGTGACGTCGCCAATGTGGGCGAGGTCGCGCCGCTCCGCATCGGTCGCGCGGAGCGTCACCTGCACCTGCCGGATATCCTCCCGCACGGAAGTGGCTGGCGCGCCGGAGAAGAGGCCGGCCAGTTGCTGGGCGGCGTCCTGCGGCGTCAGGCCGATCTCCCGCAGGCGGGCCTGATCGAGTTCGATCCGCAGGCCGGGGGCGCGCTCTCCCCAGTCGGCGTTGACGTCGCGCATCAGCGGCTCGGCCCTCATGACGGCGGCCACCTGCTGGGAGATGACCCGCAGCTTGTCCACGTCCGGCCCGACGACCCGGAACGCCACCGGCCACGCCACCGGCGGACCGAACAGCAGTTGCGTGACGCGGACCTGAGCTTCCGGCGCAATGCCGCGCTTGACCCACTGGCGCACCTTGTCGCGAAGGGCGTCGCGCTCATGGGCGTCGGCGGTCTGGACGATGATCTTGCCGAAGGCCGGGTTGGGCAGCTCGGGTTGCAGCGACAGGAAGAAGCGCGCGGCGCCCTGCCCCACATAGCTGGTGACGATGCGGGATTCGGGCTCCTTGCGCAGGGCCGCCTCCAGCCTGGCGATGGTCGTCTGGGTCGCGCCGATGGCGGTGCCCTGAGGCTCGTACACCTCGATCAGCACCTCGGGCCGGTCGGAGTTGGGGAAGAACTGCTTCTGCACGAAGCCCATGCCCACCACCGACAGGACGAATGCGCCAAGGGTCGCGCCGGCCACCAGTCCGCGACGATCGACGCACCACCGCACGATGGTGCGCAGACGCTGATAGCGCGGCGTGTTGTAGATGCCCTCGTGACCTTGCGGGTTCGGCTTGATGTCGCCCAGCAGCTTGACGCCGATATAGGGGGTGAACAGCACCGCCACGATCCATGAGATGATCAGGGCGAAGCCCACGATCCAGAAGATGTTGCCGGCATATTCGCCCGCGCTGGACTGGGCGAAACCGAT
>DAINBM010000177.1:0-5805 GCA_036732965.1 Caulobacteraceae bacterium
GCCATGGCGTCCAGCTCGGGATTGAAGGCATCGATCAGCGGCAGATGCCGGGCCCGCGGATCGCGGCCGGGGTCGGCGGTATAGACCCCGTCTACGTCGGACAGCAGCACCAGCAGGTCCGCACCGACCAGCTGGGCCACCCGCGCGGCGAGGCGGTCATTGTCTCCGTAGCGGATCTCCTCGGTGGCCACCGTGTCGTTCTCGTTCACCACCGGAACCGCACCGAGCTCGAGCAGCGTGCGCACCGTCGCCCGGGCGTTCAGCCACCGGCGGCGGATCTCCGTATCGTCGCGGGTGACAAGGATCTGGGCGGCCACCGCACCGACGGGTGCCAGCGCCTCTTCCCATGCCCGCATCAACAGGCTCTGGCCCGCCGCGGCGGCGGCCTGCTTCTCGTCCAGAACCAGCTTGCGGCGGCTGATGCCCAGCCTGCGCCGGCCCAGCGCCACCGCACCGGAGGACACGATCAGCACCAGCTGCCCCCGGGCCCGTAGCCGACCGACATCGGCCGCGAAGCTGTGGAGCCACGTCTGGTCCACATCGCCCCGGCGCGGATCCACGAGCAGGGCAGAGCCGACCTTCACCACCAGGGTGCGCGCCGACCGGAGGGCCTCGGAAGCAGGATTGGCCGAATGAGTCATGAGAGGCCGGGTGCTACCGCGCATTGGAACCTCTGGAAAGGCCTCGCCGGTATCGAAAGGTAGAAAATTGCCGGAACAGGACCAGCCCGCCGGAATTTCGGGTTGATCCTTGCGCCGAAGACAGGCACAAGTCAGGCATGTTGAACGCTGTCGTCCTCATCGGCCTTCTGGTCGTCACCGCGCGCGCGCTGCCGCAGCGTCGCGCCGTGCGCGTTCGCCCGGGCCGACTAGGGCGCCCCTGAGTTCGTCCAGCGCCGCCGGCCATGTCCCTTCATGGAACACGCAGTCCGGGGCCCGGAGCTCAGGGGGTCGCCTCCCGCACGCTGACATTCCCTTCTTCAAGGCTTGAGCCATGAGCATCAATCATCCGAATTTCGGCAGCATTGCCGACACCCAGGTCATCATCTTCGACACCACCTTGCGCGACGGGGAGCAGGCCCCCGGCTTCTCCATGACCGCCGATGAAAAGATCCGCATGGCCACGGCGCTGGCGGCGCTGGGCGTGGACGTGATGGAGGCGGGATTTCCCGCCGCCTCCCCCAATGACTTCGAGAGCGTGCGGCGCATCGCCACCTCCGTCACCGGGCCGGTGATCGCGGCCCTCAGCCGTGCCGCCCCGTCGGACATCGAACGCTCCGCCGAGGCGCTGAAGCCCGCCCAGCGCCGCCGGATCCACACCTTCATCGCCACCTCCGAGCTGCATATGGCGCAGAAGCTGCGGATGAGTCCGGAACAGGTGATCGAGACCATCAAGGGCTCCGTCACCCTCGCCCGCAACTTCACCGACGACGTGGAATGGTCGGCGGAGGATGCGTCCCGCACCGATCTGGACTTCCTGTGCCGGGCGGTGGAGACGGCGATCCGGGCCGGGGCCACCACCATCAACCTGCCGGACACGGTGGGCTACGCCCTGCCCGGTGACTATGCCAACATGTTCGCCGTGGTCCGGGCCCGGGTGCCCGGCGCCGATCAGGTGGTCTTCTCTGCCCACTGCCACAACGACCTCGGTCTGGCCGTGGCCAACAGCCTGGCCGCCGTCGGAGCGGGCGCCCGGCAGATCGAAGGGGCCATCAACGGCATCGGCGAACGGGCCGGCAACACCGCCATCGAGGAGGTGGCCATGGCCGTCCGGACCCGTGCCGACAGCCTGCCCTACCGGATCAACATGGATACCCGCCAGATCCTGAAGGCCTCCAAGCTGCTGTCGGCCATCACGGGCTTCGACGTGCAGCCGAACAAGGCCATCGTCGGCCGCAACGCCTTCGCCCACGAGGCGGGCATCCATCAGGACGGCATGCTGAAGAACGCCCTGACCTACGAGATCATGACCCCGGAAAGCGTCGGCTGGTCCAAGTCGAGCCTCGTGCTGGGCAAGCATTCCGGCCGGGCCGCCTTCAAGGACAAGCTGGTGAGCCTCGGCTATGCCGAACTCAGCCAGGCCGCCATCGACGAGGCCTTCGCCCGGTTCAAGGACCTGGCCGACCGCAAGAAGACCATCTACGACGAGGACGTGGAAGCGCTGGTGGACGAGACCGCCGCGGAGGCCCAGGGCCGCATCCACCTGGTGGATCTGGTCGCCCACGCCCATTCCGACGGCAAGGCCGAGGCCACCATCACCCTCAAGGTCGACGGGGTGGACAAGACCGCCACCGGCTATGGCGACGGGGCGGTGCATGCGGCCTTCACCGCCATCCGTGCGGTGTTCCCGCACGAGGCGGCGCTGAACCTGTTCTCCATCAACGCCATCACCGAGGGCGCGGACGCCCAGGCCCGCACCACGGTCCGGCTGGAAGAGGATGGGCGGATCGTCGACGGCCAGGGGTCGGACACCGATACCATCGTGTCGGCCTCCCGCGCCTATGTGCACGCCCTGAACAAGCTGATCGCCAAGCGTGAGCGGACCGTGCAGCTCTCCCCGGCCTTCCTGACCGCATGAACCCTGCAGATACCCCGAGTTCCGGCCAGACCTTGTTCGACAAGATCTGGTCGGCGCACATTGTCGAGACGCTGGCGAGTGATGCGGCGCTTCTCTACATCGACCGCCACCTGGTGCACGAGGTCACCAGCCCTCAGGCCTTCGACGGGCTGCGGGTCAATGGCCGCAAGGTCCGGCGACCGGACGCGACACTGGCCGTGCCCGACCACAATGTGCCGACCGCCGAGCGGGATCAGGAGATCCGCGATCCGGAAAGCCGTCTGCAGGTGGCGACCCTCGTGCAGAACGTCGCCGATTTCGGCGTGCCGTTCATCCCGCTGAACGATGTCCGCCAGGGCATCGTCCACGTGATCGGCCCGGAACAGGGCGCAAGCCTGCCGGGCATGACCATCGTCTGCGGGGACAGCCATACCTCCACCCACGGGGCACTGGGGGCTCTGGCCTTCGGCATCGGCACCTCCGAGGTGGAGCACGTGCTGGCGACCCAGACCCTGGTCCAGGCCAAGGCGAAGTCCATGCGGGTGCGCGTGGAGGGCGAGCTCGGCACGGGTGTGACCGCCAAGGACATGGCCCTCTACATCATCGGCCGGATCGGCACCGGCGGCGGCACCGGCCATGTGATCGAATATGCCGGCGAGGCCGTGCGCGGACTGTCCGTGGCCGGGCGCATGACGCTCTGCAACATGTCCATCGAGAGCGGGGCCCGGGCCGGTCTGGTGGCCCCCGACGACACCACCTTCGACTACATCCGCGGGCGCCCCATGGCTCCCAAGGGGGACGACTTCGAGGCCGCCGTGGCCTACTGGCGCACCCTGGTCAGCGATGACGATGCGGTGTTCGACCACGAGGTGGTGCTGGACGCCGCCGACATCGCCCCGATGATCACCTGGGGCACCAGCCCCGAGGCGGTGATCCCGGTCACGGGGACCATCCCCGACCCGGCGCTCATCACCGATCCGGCAATCCGCGCCAATCAGGTCCGGATGCTCGAGTACATGGCCCTGACCCCCGGCCCGATCCTCGGCACCCCCATCGACGTGGTGTTCATCGGCAGCTGCACCAATGCCCGGATCGAGGACATCCGCGCCGCCGCCGGGATCGCCCGGGGCCGCCACGTGGCCAACGGTGTACGTGCGCTGGTGGTGCCGGGCTCGGGCCTCGTCAAGCTGCAGGCCGAGGCCGAGGGACTGGACCGGATCCTCACCGAGGCGGGCTTCGAATGGCGCGATCCCGGCTGCTCCATGTGCCTTGGCATGAACGAGGACAAGCTGACCCCGGGCCAGCGGTGCGTGTCCACCTCCAACCGCAATTTCGAGGGCCGTCAGGGCCCCGGCGGTCGGACCCACCTCGCCTCCCCCGCCATGGCCGCGGCGGCGGCCGTCACGGGTCGGATCGTCGACTGCCGGGAGCTTGGCTGATGCAGCCCTTCACCACCCTGACCGGCGTCGCCGCCCCCCTGCCCGTGGCCAATGTGGATACGGACAAGATCATCCCGGCGCGGTTCCTGAAGACCCTCACCCGCACCGGTCTGGGCAAGGCCCTGTTCGATGGCCTGCGCTATGACGAGACGGGGTCGGAGCGGCCGGACTTCGTGCTGAACCGCGAACCGTTCCGCAAGGCCGAGATCCTGATCGCGCTCGACAATTTCGGCTGCGGCTCGTCCCGGGAACACGCCCCGTGGGCCCTGGCCGACTTCGGCATCCGCTGCATCATCGCGCCGAGCTTTGCGGACATCTTCTACAACAACTGCTTCAAGAACGGCCTGTTGCCCGTCACCCTGCCCCGGGAGGTGTGCGAGCAGCTGATGCAGGACACCGAGCTCGGCTCAAATGCCCGGGTCACGGTGGATCTGGAACGGCAGGTGGTGGTCCGGGCCAACGGGGAGGAGATCCCCTTCACCGTCGACGCCGGTCGACGCCATTCCCTGCTGAACGGCCTGGACGAGATCGCCGAGACCCTGACCCAGGATCCGGCCATCACCCGCTTCGAGACCGGCCGCGCGGCGCGCGAGCCGTGGCGGCCCGCCATTTCCCTGGAGAGCTAGAGTGTCACGCACCATCCTCGTCACCCCCGGCGACGGCGTCGGGCCCGAAGTCATGACCGAGGCCCTGCGGGTGCTGGACTGGCTGGCGGAGCACCGCGGCCTTCACCTCGTGCGCGAGGAGGCCCTCGTCGGCGGCGCGGCCATCGATGCCGAAGGGGCCGCGATCAGTGACGCCACCGTGGAGAGGGCCAAGGCGGCCGATGCGGTGCTGTTCGGCTCGGTCGGCGGCCCGAAGTGGGACGGCAAGGGCTTCGACAACCGGCCCGAGATCGCCATCCTGCGCCTGCGCAAGGAACTGGGCCTGTTCGCCAATCTGCGGCCGGCCATGGTCTATGACCCCCTGATCGATGCCTCGACCCTCAAGCCCGACGTGATCCGCGGGCTCGACATCATGATCGTGCGGGAGTCCACCGGCGGCATCTATTTCGGCGAACCCCGCGGGATCGAGACCCTGGCCAACGGTGTGCGCCGGGGCGTGAACACCGAGGTCTACGACACCGTCGAGATCGAGCGGGTCGCCCGGGTCGCCTTCGAGCTGGCCCAGAAGCGGGGCCAGCGCCTGTGCAGCGTGGAGAAGGCCAATGTGATGGAGAGCGGCCTGCTCTGGCGCGAGCACGTGACCAGCCTCGCCGGCGACTATCCGGATGTGGCCCTCAGCCACATGTATGCCGACAACTGCGCCATGCAGCTGGCCCGCAACCCCCGTCAGTTCGACGTGATCGTCACCGGCAACCTGTTCGGCGACCTGTTGTCGGACCTGGCATCGATGCTCACGGGCAGCCTCGGCATGCTGCCCTCCGCCACCCTCGGGGCGCCGGACGCGACGGGCCGCCGGCCGTCCCTGTACGAGCCGATCCACGGCTCCGCCCCGGACATTGCCGGCCAGGGCATCGCCAATCCGCTGGCCCAGATCCTGTCGACAGCCATGATGCTGCGCTACTCCCTCGACCGCGCCGCGGACGCCGACACGGTGGAGCGGGCCGTGGTCACGGCGCTGGAGCGCGGGGCCCGGACCCGTGACCTGGGCGGCGAGCTGACCACCCGCCAGATGGGTGACGCGGTGCTGGCGGCGCTGGGTCAGCCCTAGACGGGACGGCCCTCAGACCGGGAAGCCGCGGGCCCGGGCGTCAAGAATGGCGCAGGCGATGTGGTAGAGGGAGCTGGCGGGGGCAGGCTCTTCCACG
>DAINBM010000178.1:0-5764 GCA_036732965.1 Caulobacteraceae bacterium
CTGCCGTTCACGATCGGCGCGCCGGAGGGCGGTCCGGAACCCGGCTCCGGTCCGTCGAGGCCCGGCCTTGCGGCGCGCATGGTCGGCTCGGCCTTCGCCCTGATCGCCGCCACGGTCGGTCTGGGTCTGACCCTCGCCGTTGCGGCCGCACTGGCCCTGTTCACCATCATCGCCAGTCTGGCGCTCGCCCTGACGGGACTGGCATGGCGTCTCGGTCGCCGCCCGGTCCCGGCGGATGCCCCTGTGGTGCTGGACGCCCGCAAGGTCGGTCACGCGTGGGTGGCCTATGGCTGGGACAAGCCCCACCGCTGATCCGCCGGATCGTGCGCGCCTCTTGCCCCAGCCGTTTGCATCTGGTCTGACAGGGCCAGTCTCCACCGCCCGCTGGAAGGCCCTCGTGCGCCTCGATCATCCCTCTCCCAATTTCGACCAGCGCCGCGGACCGCCCGACATGGTGGTGATCCACTACACCGGCATGCGCACGGCCGCCGAGGCGCTGGCCCGGCTGACCGATCCGGTCGCCAAGGTCTCGGCCCACTATCTGATCGACGAGGACGGGAGCATCCGCCGCCTGGTGTCGGAGGAACGGCGCGCCTGGCATGCGGGCAAGTCCTTCTGGAAGGGTGAGACCGACTGCAATGCCGTCTCCATCGGGATCGAACTGGTCAATCCGGGGACCGAGTTCGGCTATCGCCCGTTCCCGGAGGCTCAGATCGAGGCCCTGATCGGGGTTCTGGACGGGATTCGTGAGCGCTGGACCGTGCCCGATGGCCGGATCCTCGGGCATTCCGACGTGGCACCGGCGCGCAAGGACGATCCGGGCGAGCTGTTCCCGTGGAAGCGCCTGGCCGAGGCCGGGCATGGGCTCTGGGTCGAGCCGCCGGCCTCCCCCGGGGACCCGCTGCGGCCCGGGGATACCGGCGTGGGGGTCTTTGCCCTGCAGGCCGGTCTGCATCGTCTGGGGTACGACAATGCCCCCTCCGGTGCCTTTGACGAGGCGACGCGGCTGAATGTGTTGGCCTTCCAGCGCCACTGGCGCCCCTCGCGGGTGGACGGGGAGGCCGACGGCGAGACCCGGGCGCGTCTTGTCCATCTCCTGAGGCGCGCCGCCGAAGGCGCATGATATCATTGACCTGCGGGCGACTTGTGCGTCACAACCCGGCGCAGGGCCAGACAGCCGGGCGGTCGCGGCGCGCATGCGCGTCGAGGAAAGTCCGGGCTCCACAGTGACAAGGCGGCGGGTAACGCCCGCCGGGAGCGATCCCAGGGATAGCGCCACAGAAAGCAAACCGCCTTCGCCCTCGGGCGCGGGCAAGGGTGAAAGGGTGGGGTAAGAGCCCACCGCGGACCTGGTAACAGGGACGGCATGGCAAGCCCCGCCTGGAGCAAGACCGAATAGGGCCCCCGCGCCCGGCGTGTCCGCACGGCGGGCAGGACTGTCACGGGTCCGAGGGGGCCGGGTTGGTCGCGCGAACCGTCCAGCAATGGGCGGTCCAGAGGAATGACCGTCACGTGTCGGCAACGATGCGGACAGAACCCGGCTTACAGGCTGTCTGGCCCGTCTTGCCTATTTCTCGAGGCTCAGGATCGCGTCACCCAGTTCATCGAGCCTGGCCGCGACCACTGCCTGGGCGTCATAGAGGGCCCGGTTGTAGATCGCGGGACCGAGGCGTTCGATGAGGAAGTCGAGCAGCATCTGCGCCGGGATGTCGCCCAGGGATTGCTCCAGTTCCCGGTCGAAATAGCCCTGCAACGCCCGCACCAGCCCGGCGGTCTCCTCCCTGGAAAAGCGGATGACCGGCGGGGGCGGAGGGCGACGCACGGCGGCTCAGCCCCGGAGCCGGGGCTGCCTGGGGGCCAGCGACAGGTCGTCGATGGTGGAGCGGGCGATGTTCTCGATGGCGTCCCAGTCCCCCGCCTCCACCATCTCCGGCGGGGCGAGCCAGGAGCCGCCCACGCACACCACATTGGGCTGGGCCAGATAGTGGGGAGAGGACTGGCGGGTGATTCCACCCGTGGCGCAGAACTTCACCTTCGGGAACGGACCGGAAAATGCCCGCAGCATGGGCACGCCCCCGGCCGCGGCGGCGGGATAGAACTTGATGTGGTCGTAGCCGCGCTCATAGGCGGCCATCAGCTCCGTGGCCGTGGAGATGCCCGGCAGATAGGGCAGGGGGGCCGACACCCCCACGTCCAGCAGTTCCGTCGACGAGCCGGGAGAGGCGGCGTAGACCGCGCCAGCCTTGTAGGCGGCATAGAGATCCCGGGCCGAGAGGATGGTGGAGCAGCCGATCAGGGCATCGGGAACCTCGTCGGCGATCACCCGCACCGCTTCCAGGGCGCAGGGGGTGCGCATGGTCACCTCCATGGCCCCGACCCCGCCCATCCGCAGGGCCCGCGCCAGGGGGGCCGCGTGGCGCACATCGGTGATGGTCAGGACCGCAATGACCGGCGAGGCCGCGAAAACGTCTTCCATCCGCATCATACCGCGCCTCCGCTGCGCTTCACTCTTCTGGTCCGGACGATCCGGCCCGGCATCATCGACGGACATCCGCCCCTCCTGCCGCGATCATGGCCTCGACATCCGCCACGCGCGCCCGGTTGAAGTCGCCGGGCGTCGCATGCTTCACGATGGACGCCGACAGGCCGAAGTCGAGCGCATCGCCCGCTCCCATACCCGATATCACGCCGTGAAGCACCCCTGCGGCAAAGGCATCTCCGCCACCGATGCGGTCGACCATGCCGGTCAGCCGGCGGGGCGCGCTCACGGCCTGCGAGCCGTCCCGGCGGAAGATCAGGGCCCCCAGGCTGCAGCTGTCCACGCCCTGCATCTCCCGCATCGTGCAGGCGATGGTCTCGAGGCGGGGGAAGGCGGCGAAGGCCCGGGTGGCGGCCGCCCGGCGCCGCGCGATCAGGTCGGTCTCGGCGAAGGTCTCGCCCAGTGCCAGTGCGATGTCGAGGTCGTTGACAAAGGCCACCGTGGCCCGGTCCAGAAGGTTGCGCCACACCGCGGCGGGATCGCCATTCCAGGTCGCCCAGAGGCGGCTGCGGTAGTTGCCGTCGAAGGACAGTTTCACCCCGCGGGCCACGGCCGCGTCGGCCGCGTCCAGGGCGGCCTGGCAGGCCTTGGGGCCGACGCCGGGGGTGACACCGGACACGTGCAGCCAGTCCGCCCCCGACAACAGGGTCGCCCAGTCCCAGTCGGCGGGCGGTGTCTCGGCGAAGGCGGACCCGGTCCGGTCATAGAGGACCTCGGTCGGTGTCAGAACGGCACCGGGGGTGATGAAATAGAGGCCGAGCCGCCCGGAGGCGAGCCGGACCAGCGACGTGTCCATCCCCGTCATCCGCAGCTGGTCCAGGGCGGCATGACCCAGGGCACTGTCCGGCAGGACGGTGACCAGACGGGCCCGGTGGCCGAAGCGGGCGAGGGAGGCTGCGACATTGGCCTCCGCCCCGCCGAAGGTGGCGGTCAGTCGGGCGGACTGGAGCAGCCGCTCCTGGTCCGGTGCAGCCAGCCGCAGCATCAACTCGCCGAAGGTCACGATGGTGGTGGGATTGGAGGTCACGTTTCGGGGTTCCCTGCGGCAAAGGCGAGATGATGCAGCACAATTCCGGCGGCCACTGCAACATTGAGGCTGTCAAAACCTTCGGCCATGGCAATGGATACGCTCTGAACCCGGGTCAGCATGTCCGGTGGAAGTCCCGGTCCCTCGGCCCCCAGGATCAGGCCGGCCCGGGGCGGGCGCGGCAGGCCCACGAGGGGCACCGGCCCCGCGGGACTGAGCGCCAGCGGCGTGACCCCGTGGGCCTGCATCGCTGCGATCATGTCGTCACCGGGGCCGAGGCGGGCGAACGGCACGGTCAGCGCGGCGCCGACGCTGACGCGGATGGCCTTGCGGTAGAGCGGGTCGCAGCAGGTATTGTCGAGGAGGACGGCGTGAGCGCCGAAGGCCGCGGCGTTGCGGAACAGGGCCCCCATGTTGTCGTGATTGGCGATGCCGTGGAGGCCCAGCACCAGGCCCCTGTTCGGCAGGGTGTGCAGGAGGTCGTCCGCCGAGGCCGGGTTGTGGCGGCGCCCCAGCGCCAGGATGCCCCGGTGCAGGGGAAAGCCCGCAATGGCATCCAGCACGGACTGGGCGGCGGCATAGACGGGAACCGTCGCCGGCAGGGGGGCGAGCAGGTCCGTCAGGCGATCCACGCGGGATCTGGCCACCAGTACGGACAGGGTTTCCATGCGCGACGCCCGGACCAGAAGGCGCAGGACCACCTCGCCCTCTGCGATGAACAGGCCCCGGCGCCCGACGAGGTCGCGCTCCCGGATGTCGCGGTAGTCGCAGATGCGGGGATCGTCCGGGTCATCCACCGGAATGGGATCGAGGGGCAGGGCCATCCGCCCCGTTTAGGCGAGCGGCGGGCGATTTGCCACCTTCCGCCGCCTGGGCGAAGCACCCTATATCCCCCTCGTGACCCATCCTTCGAGCCTAGACCCCGCCCGCGCCCTGCTTCAGCGCGTCTTTGGCCATGACGATTTCCGGGGGCTGCAGTCCCGGGTGATCGCAGAGGCCCTGGCCGGGCGCAACGCCCTGGCGGTCCTGCCCACCGGCGGTGGCAAGAGTGTCTGCTACCAGATCCCGAGCCTGCTGCGCCCGGGCCTCGGCATCGTCGTCTCCCCCCTGATCGCGCTGATGACGGACCAGGTGGCGGGGCTGCGACAGGCGGGCGTCTCGGCGGCGCGCCTCGACAGCAACATCGGTCTCGACGAGCGCGCCGACACCTGGCGGCGGATCGGGGAGGGAACCCTGGACCTTCTCTACATCTCGCCGGAGGGGTTGATGCAGGCCCCCATGCTGGAGCGCCTGTCCGCCTGCGAGATCGCCCTGATCGCCATAGACGAGGCCCACTGCGTCAGTCAGTGGGGTCACGATTTCCGCCCGGAATACCGGATGCTCGGGCGACTGGCGGAGGTCTTCGCCGGGGCGCCGCGAATGGCGGTGACCGCCACGGCCGATGCCCGTACCCGGGCCGACATCCGGGCAGAGCTGCGTCTGGCGGACGCGGCGGAATTCGTGGCCAGCTTCGCCCGCCCGGAACTCCAGCTCAGCGCCGAGCGCAAGAAGGGCAAGGGCCGTGACCGGGTGGTGGACCTCGTCCTGCAGCGGCCGAGGCGCTCGGGCGTGGTCTATACCGGCTCCCGTGCCGGGGCGGACGAGATCGCCGAGGCGCTCCGGGCCCGGGGGGTGCCGGCGGACGCCTACCATGCCGGGCTGGAGCGGGGCGTGCGGGAAACGCGGCTGACCCGCTTCCTGGAGGACGAGGACCGGGTGATGGTGGCCACCATCGCCTTCGGCATGGGGGTGGACAAGCCGGACGTGCGCTATGTGATCCATGCGGACAGTCCGGCCTCCATCGACGCCTACTGGCAGGAGGTGGGCCGTGCCGGGCGGGACGGACTGCCGGCCGAGGGCATCGCCCTCTACAGCGCTGCGGACATGGCCTTCGCCGCCCGCCGCATCGCCGAGCGGGATCTGGCACCGGAGGTGTCCCAGGTGCAGATGCGGCGTTTGCGGCAGCTCTACGCCATGCTCGAGGGGGCGGCCTGCCGCGCGGCCGCGGTCCGCCGCTATTTCGGCGAGACCGACGTGGCGCCTTGCGGGCAGTGCGACGTCTGCATCGATCCGCCGCAGCTCGACGACGTGACGGAGGCTGCGCAGAAGGCCCTGTCCGCGATCCACAGGCTGGGCGGGCGATACGGGCGCGGACGGAT
>DAINBM010000179.1:0-5725 GCA_036732965.1 Caulobacteraceae bacterium
GCGCCTTCGCCGTGATCGATGAACAGGGGGTGCGGGTCCCAGCCGGACCAGACGGCCCGGGCGGTGGAATTGACCCCGCCGGGGATCACCTCGCAGGCACGGGCAAAGCGTTCGGCGCTGGTCTTGTAACGGTCGGGTTGGCTGTAGGTCTCAGACACGGGGATCGTCCTCGTCAGGTTGCGCCGGGGCTGCAGCGCGGCTCGCACATAGCCTTCGCACCGGAGGAGCGAAAGGCCCAAGCGATAACCTTACACGCATTTATAGTTGCGGTGAGGAACAGGACGGGTGCGGCGTCTCAGCAATCCTCGAGGATCATCCGGGCCGCCTTCTCGGCGATCATCAGGGTCGGGGCATTGGTGTTGCCGGAGACGATCCGGGGCATCACCGAGGTATCCGCAATCCTGAGGCCATGGATGCCGTGGACCCGCAGTCGGGCGTCGACCACGGCCGACGGATC
Source organism: Caulobacteraceae bacterium (assembly GCA_036732965.1). Classification (GTDB taxonomy): domain Bacteria; phylum Pseudomonadota; class Alphaproteobacteria; order Caulobacterales; family Caulobacteraceae; genus CAIMFV01. Next base: position 458 of record DAINBM010000179.1, read on the forward strand.
GCTGTCCAGTCCCATCTTCGCCGTTCCGGCCGGGTGGAAGATCGTCGTTCCGAGCGCCCGGGCCGCGGCCAGGAGGTCGGCGTCCGTCTGCGCGTCCGGTCCCGGTCGATGTTCCTGCGGGGCGTATCGCTGCAGGGCCGGCTGGGCGACGATGTTCCGCACAAGGCGCAGACTGTCGATCGCCACCCGCTCGTCCTCGGGGGTGGACAGGTAGTTGGGCTGGATCGCCGGGCGTGCCAGCGGATCGGGGGACGTGGCGTGAACCGTGCCTCGGCTGGTGGGGCGCAGGTTGCAGGCGCTGATGGTGATGGCCGGTTCCCGGTGCAGCGGCTCGCCGAACGCATCCAGCGACAGGGGCTGGACATGGATCTGCACATTGGGCGTCGCGTAGTCGGCGCTGGATCTCAGGAAGGCCCCCATGTGCGAGGGGGCCATGGACATGGGGCCCTTGCGGAACAGGGCATACTCCAGCGCCATCAGCGGGCGGCGCCAGACATCGGCATAGAGGCCGTTCATGGTCGGCACGCCGCTGACCCGGTAATAGGGGCGGATCTGCAGGTGGTCCTGAAGGTTCTCGCCCACACCGGGGAGATGGGCGCGGGTCTCGAGACCCAGGGCCTGCAGACGGGCACCATCGCCGATCCCGCTCAGTTCGAGCAGCTGGGGGGATCCGATGGCCCCTGCGCTCAGGACCACCTCGGCCCGCGCATTGGCGTGGAAGGTCTCGCCGTCCCGTCGCCAGTCCACGCCGGTGGCGCGGCCGTCGGCCTGGCGAATGCCGGTGACCTGAACCCCGCTGACCAGGGTCAGGTTCGGGCGGTGCAGGACCGGCTTCAGGAACGCGGTCGCCGCGCTCCAGCGCACGCCCCCGCGCTGGGTCACATCGAAATAGGCGCAGCCGGTATTGTCTCCGCCGTTGAAGTCCCGGATCGTCGGGATCCCGGCCTCTGCGGCGGCCTCGGCGAAGGCGTCCAGGATCTTCCAGCGCATGGGGGCCGGTTCCACCCGAAGCTCGCCACCCGTGCCGTGGGCGGGGCCGGGCGGGTCGATGTGATCCTCCTGGCGGATGAAGTCCGGCAGGACATCGTCCCAGCCCCACCCCGCGAGGCCGAGCTGGCGCCAGCCGTCATAGTCCGCCGCCTGGCCGCGCATGTAGATCATGGCGTTGATGGCGGACGAGCCGCCGATCACGCGTCCCCGTGGATAGGCGATGCTGCGGCCGGCCAGACCGGGCTCGGCCTCGGTCCGGAACATCCAGTCCGAGCGGGGATTGCCGATGGCGAACAGGTAGCCCACGGGGATGTGCAGCCAGATCCAGTCGTCCTTGCCACCGGCTTCCAGCAGTAGCACCCGGTGGCGGGGATCGGCGGACAGCCGGTTGGCCAGCACGCAGCCTGCGGACCCGGCCCCGATGATGATGAAGTCGAAGTCCCCGACGGCGGGGCGAGGGGGTGAAGGTGCGATGGCCATGGTCCCGGATAGCCTCCGGCTGCCGGTCCTGTCGAGGGGACAGATCGCGCCTTCCCCTTGCCCCGGCGATTTCGGCATGGTCCAGTTCGGACAAATCACACAGGGGACGGGAACATGAGCGGATTCGGGCATTGGGTGGTGGCGGCCGGTCTTGCGGTGGCGCTTCACGGAACAGCGACGGCGGCATCGGCCGATCCCGTGGCCCCCCGGTCGGGTGCGGTCCACCACGCGTCTGCAACCCCTGAGCAGCTGGGCTTCGACGCTGTGCGCCTGAAGCGGCTGGATGCCGCCATGGCCCAGGTGGTGGCGTCCGGACGGGTGCCGGGCATGTCTTATGTTCTGCTCCGCCACGGCAAGGTCGTGGACGAGAAGGTGCTGGGTCTGCGGGACGTGGCCGCCGGGGCCCCGATGCAGAAGGACACCCTTGTTCGGGTCTATTCCATGACCAAGCCGATCACCGGCGTGGCCATGATGATCCTGTACGAGCAGGGCAAGTGGCGGCTGGATGATCCGGTGACCAAGTTCATTCCCGAGTTCAAGGCGCTCAAGGTCATGACGGGTGTGGATGACCAGGGACGCCCGGTTCTCGTGCCGGTCTCGCGACCGCCGACCATGCGCGAACTGATGAGCCACACCGCCGGGTTCGGCTACGGCCTCGGTGACAAGCTGCCGGTGGACCGGATGTTCCGGGACCGGAAGGTGCTGGCTGCGCCGAGCCTGCAGGAGATGGTCAACCGCGTGGCGGAGATCCCGCTGATGTATCAGCCGGGTACCAGCTGGTACTATTCCGTGGCCGTGGATCTGCAGGGCTACATCGTCGAGAAGATCTCCGGCCAGCGGCTCGGGGACTTCATGGCGAAGAACATCTTCGAGCCGCTGAAGATGAAGGACACGGCCTTCTTCACCGGCCCCGAGCGCGCCGGGCGACTGGCCCAGGTCTATGTGGCCAATCCCGACACCGGGAAGCTGGAGGTCCCGGCTCAGTTGTTCGGCAATCCGATGCCCACCTATGTGGCCCCGCCGCCGGCGGACTCCGGCGGTGGCGGGCTGGTCTCGACCCTGGGGGACTATGCGCGCTTCGCTCAGATGCTGGCCGGCGGCGGTCAACTCGACGGCGTGCGCATCCTCAATCCTCGGACGGTCGCCTTGATGGAGACCAATGTCGTGCCGGACAGCGTGCTGGTGAACTCCAACGGCACGTCGGCCGCCCGGTTCAACGAGGCGATCGGCTTCGGCCTCGACGGCATGGTGGTGATGGATCCCCTCAAGGCGGGCAGCCTCGAGGGGCGGAACACCTTCAGCTGGGGTGGCGCTGCCGGCACCTGGTTCTGGGTGGACCCCACCAATGATCTGGTGTTCGTCGGCATGGTCCAGCGACTGGGCGGCACCGGGGGCGATGATCTGGGCCTGACAGCGCGGACCCTGACCTACCAGGCGCTGGTCCGGCCGGACCGGTAGGCGGGCGGGCCGCACCCGACCTGCGGGAGGCGCAGACCGCCTGTTTTAGGCGGGATGCGGCCTTCACCGGCGGCTTTTGCCGCGACTGGTAAAAATACTTAACCTCTGTCGCCTAAGCAGGCCGGAACCGCCGCTTCTGGAACTGAACCGAACGACTGCATGTCAAATGACCGCACTATCCGCCGTCTTTCGGCTCTGCAGGAATCGGCCTCCACCGCCCGGGTTCTCAATCTCGTCCGGATCCACAAGCTGTTTCCGGACGACGATCTTCTGCGCAAGGCCCCGTTCTTCAAGAACAAGGTGCTGGACCGAAGCCTGATCGTGAAGCACCGACTGCGGCCGAACGAATACGGCCACTTCAAGGTGCCGCCGACCATCGTCACCAAGGTGCTGATCCCGATCGACGGCACCGACCTGCGATTCGGGGCGCACTCCTTCTTCGTGGGCCAGAACGACTATGAGAAGCTGGTCCTCGACACGTTTGGCCAGGACCTCAAGCCGGGCTCCCGGGACCGCACGGTACTCGATCTGGTGACCAGCCTGCCGACCCTGGACCCGTTCCTGCTGAAGGAATTCCTGGCCAAGAACGATATCCATCCGGCCCAGCCCTATTTCGCGATCTCCGATGGCGACGTGCAGCGCATGTTCGAGTTCGTGCGTCAGGAGGTCATGGCCCTGGTGACCCTGTCCGCCGGCGGCGGCGCCGGTTCGGCGGCCTATGCGTCGCGCCTGGTGGAAAAGCTGTTGTCCAATGCCCCCGACGCCGGGTTCGAGCCGCTTCGGGACACGTTGAAGCTGACAGACCAGGAATATTCCGACGGCATGTTCTGCTGGCGGGGATTTCTCTACTACAAATGGGTGCTGGGTGACCTGATGAAGCCCATGACCGATGTGTTGCTGGAGATCGAGACCCTTCAGGGCCGGGGGCCGCGCACGGCGGAGACGTCGACCTACATTCCCCAGGCACGGGCCACGATTTCGCGACTGCTGATCAAGACTTCGAACACCGTGCAGGAGAAGCTCGACGTCTACAACAATGCCTATTTCCAGCTGACCCGCATGAACCAGCCGATGGCGTTCCGCGAGTTCCTGCTGTCGGCACCGGCCATGTTCTACGATCTCGGGGAGCAGCTGGGGGCCATGCAGCACATCATCAGCTTCTGGCGCTATCGGTTCCCGGCGGGCGAGCGTCCCATGACCACGCACGAGGAGCTGATGGACATCTTCATCGACTTCGAGGAAAGCCTGTCCTTCATGCGGTGAGATGTCACGGCGCGAGCCGGTGGCACAGTCTCCGCAGGGGCGGGCTCAGGCCGCGCGCCTTCAGGCGTGTCGCTATCGCGCACCGCGGCTCATCAGCACCGACGGGACGGTGCCGAGCAGGATCCGGATGTCGAGCCCCGGGCCGCGGCGGCGGACATAGAGGCAGTCCATGGCCACCCGACGGCGATAGCTCACGTCCGACCGACCGCTGATCTGCCAAAGACCGGTGATCCCGGGTCGAACCGAGGCGTAGTGGCCGATCCGCCAGCCGTAGCGCACCATTTCGTTCGGCACGATCGGCCGGGGACCGACGAGACTCATCTCGCCCGACAGCACGTTGAAGGCCTGCGGCAGCTCGTCCAGGCTGGAGCGGCGCAGGAACTGGCCGAGGGCCGTGATGCGCGGATCCTTGCGCAGCTTGTGATGCAGGGCCCACTCCACACGGGCCTGCGCATCCTCGGCCAGCAGCCGCTCCAGACGCTGCTCGGCATTGTGGACCATCGACCGGAACTTGAGGCACCGGAACGTCCGGCCGCCAAGACCGATTCGCGTCTGGGCAAAGACCGGGGGCGCGCCGTCCTGCAGCCAGACAAGCGCCGAAAGGGTCACGAGCAGGGGCAGGATGAAGACGACGACGGCGGCGGTGAGCCCGATGTCGGCAGCGCGGCGCAGCGTCTCATAGAGGGGCGACAGGCGGACCGGGGAGGCCGCGGGCTCGAGGCGTGACACCGGGCCGGCCATCTCCCGCGGCACCGGCATGGCAAGGCCGCGACCGTGCAATGCGGGCTCGGCGGCAAGGCGCTCCAGCAGCTGGCGGTGGGGGGCGAAGTCGTTGACAGTATTCACGGCGGCCACGGGTCAGAACGGTGTCGGGGAACCGTGTACGGGGTAGCCGGAACAGGTGAAAATCGCGGTTATTTTTAGCGTTAGCCGTTGATGAACGCGCGGCGATGAACGCGACGCCCCCGGCTTCGCCCGCCAGGGGCGGGACACGGATGGCGGCGGGAAGGGTGTCTGAGGAATGGTGGGCGCGACAGGGATTGAACCTGTGACCCTTCGCGTGTGAAGCGAATGCTC
>DAINBM010000180.1:0-5724 GCA_036732965.1 Caulobacteraceae bacterium
AGGTTCTGCAGCAGGTCGAGCTTGGTGGAGACCTTGGAGCCGCCCACCACACCCACCACGGGGCGCTTCGGCGTCCCCAGGGCGGCCTGCAGGGCCTCCAGCTCGCGCTGCATGGAGCGGCCGGCATAGGCCGGGCGGCGGTGGGCCAGCCCCTCCGTGGAGGCGTGGGCCCGGTGTGCCGCCGAGAAGGCATCGTTCACATAGAGATCGCCCAGGGCGGCCAGCGCATCGGCGAAGGCCGGATCATTGGCCTCCTCCCCCTTGTGGAAGCGGACATTCTCCAGCAGCACCACCCCGCCGACGGGCAGGGCGGCGATGGCGGCGACGGCGTCCGGTCCGATGCAGTCCTCGGCAAAGGCCACCGGCGCGCCCAGCAGGGCCGACAGGCGGGCCACCACGGGCCTCAGGCTCATGGACGGAACCCGCTGGCCCTTGGGTCGGTCGAAGTGGGCCAGCAGGGCCACCTTCACGCCCCGGCCCGTCAGGTCACGGATCGTGGGCAGGGCGACCCGCAGGCGGGTATCGTCGCTGATCTCCCCCGCCTCCATGGGCACGTTGAAATCCACCCGCACAAGGGCGGTCTGGCCCGACAGGTCCGAGACGTCGTCGAGGGTGCGGAACGCAGACATGGGGGACCTCTTCTTGCGGAAGTTCGTGGGTTTACAGGAACTTCGCCATGGCCAGCGCGGTGTCGGCCATGCGGGTGGAGAAGCCCCACTCGTTATCGTACCAGGTCAGGATCCGGGCCAGCTGGCCCTCGATCACCTGGGTCTGGGCCAGGGCCACGGTGGAGGAGGCGGGCTGGTGATTGAAGTCGGTGGACACCAGCGGCTCGTCGGTCACGGCCAGCACCCCCTTCATCGCCCCGTGGGCGGCGGCGGTGACGGCGGCGTTGATCTCGTCGACGGTCACCTTGCGGCTCGGGACGATCTTCAGGTCCACGACGGAGACATTGGCCGTGGGCACGCGGACGGAGGACCCGTCCAGCTTGCCCTTCAGTTCCGGCAGCACCAGGCCCACGGCCTTGGCCGCCCCGGTGGAGGTTGGGATCATGGACAGGGCCGCGGCGCGGGCCCGGTACAGGTCCTTGTGCATCTGGTCCAGGGACGGCTGGTCATTGGTGTAGGAGTGGATGGTGGTCATGTAGCCGCGCTCGATGCCGCAGAGGTCCTGCAGCACCTTGGCCACGGGGGCGAGGCAGTTGGTGGTGCAGGAGGCGTTGGACACCACCGTGTCCGCGGCGCTCAGCACCCCGTGGTTCACTCCGTAGACGATGGTCTGGTCGGCATTGTCGCAGGGGGCCGAGACCAGCACCCGCTTGGCGCCGGCGGCCAGGTGGGCGGCGGCCTTGTCCCGGGTGGTGAAGATGCCCGTGCATTCGAAGGCGATGTCCACGCCCAGTTCCGCATGGGGCAGCCTGGCCGGGTCCCGCTCGGCGGTCACCTTGATCGGGCCGAAGCCCACATCCAGGGTGTCGCCCTTCACCGTCACGGCCCCGGGAAAGCGGCCATGGGTGGAGTCGTAGCGCAGCAGGTGGGCATTAGTCTCGATGGGGCCCAGATCGTTGATGGCCACCACCTCGATGTCCGTGCGGCCGTGCTCGACGATGGAGCGCAGGACAAGACGGCCGATCCGGCCAAAACCGTTGATGGCGACGCGAAGGGCCATGTGAGACTGCTCCCGGCAATGATGTTGCGCCGCGCCGCTCTGGGCGGGCGGGGTGCTGTTATGTGGCGGGGTTTGTGAGCCTCGACGCCGTGAAGTCAACCCCCGCGCCGGTCAAATCCGGTTACGGACTCTGACCATCGGCCGAGCACGTGTCCCGCTGGACGCACCCGGTGCGCACGGGATGGCGGCGAAGATTTGCGAAGTTCGGGTGACAACCCGGCAGAGCATTGTATGAACATTTCCCCGAGGATCGTGTGAGACTCCTTGAGGGGACCGCGGGGATGAGGCGCTGATGACGGACCTGGAACCGGAGCTGAACCTGGCCGGAGGCACCTCGGCGGTGTCCGCCGAGACGGCGCTGGGCGATGCCACGCGTCGGCTGGAGCTGGCGCTGAACCGTCTGGAGGCGCGGCTGGCGGAGCGCGTGGCGCGGGCCGGGGAGACGGACGCCTTCGCCGCCGACCGGGCCCGGCTGGCGGCGGACCTCGATGCGGCCCGGGCGCGGGAAAGGGCCCTGGAGCAGGTGGCGGCCGAGGCCTCGGCGGCGCTGGGTCGGGCAGCGGCCGAAGTGCGCGCAGCGCTGGCCGCGGAACTGGCCGGCGAGATGGCGGATCAGCTCGAGGCGGAGGACTAGGCCATGGCCACTGTGACGGTGAGCGTCAACGGACGCGCCTACAGCGTTGGCTGCGAGGACGGTCAGGAGAGCCATGTGGCCACCCTCGCCCGGAACTTCGATTCCCAGGTGCGGGAGGTGGCGGACGCCGTCGGTCAGGTGGGGGAGCTGCGTCTGTTCCTGATGGCGGCCCTTCTCACCGCCGACGAGGCCGCGGACCAGCGCTACCGGATCGAACAGCTGGAGGCGGAGCTGGAGCGTCTGCGCACCGCCCGCGCCGAGGTGGAAGCCGTCGCCGCCCGGGCCATCGCCTCCACCGCCGCCCGGCTCGAGGACCTGACCGCCCGCCTGGAGGGATGAGCTGCGTCCTTCGAGACGGGCTTCGCCCTCCTCAGGATGACGCGCGTTTGTGCGGCGCCTCGAGCCGTTCGTGGGCTCGAAACCCCAAACCTCCGTCATGGTGAGGAGCCCCGGAACGGGGCGTCTCGAACCACGCACCCCCGGCACGCGCGTCCCGAACCCCGCAGGCCTCGCTCAGTTCACCACCCGGCCCGGATCGGGCAGGTCCAGGCTGAAGGGCGGGATCACCGCCTTGAAGGTCTCGCCGTCGGCGGTGACCATCCGGTACTCCCCCTCCATCACCCCGGACGCGGTGGTGAGGGGGCAGCCGGAGGTATAGCGGAAGGCCTCGCCGGGCTTCAGAACGGGCTGTTCCCCCACCACGCCGTCGCCCTCGACCTCCTCGACCCGGCCCAGGGCATCGGTGATCACCCAGTGGCGGGAGATCAGCTGCACCACCTCGGCCCCGTGGTTCTCGATCTCCACATCATAGCCCCAGACCCAGCGGCGATCCTGCGGGTCCGACTGATCCGGCAGGAAATACGGGTTCACGCGCACCACCAGGTCCCGGGTGCGGGCTTCGTAGGGGACGGGGTCCAGCCTCCGGCCCATGCGGCTAGATCGCATGGAGGGCGCGGTCGATGTCCCGCGACAGGTCGGCCACGTCCTCGAGGCCCACGGACAGGCGCACCCAGCCCTCGGTCAGGCCGATCTGCAGGCGGTCCGCCTCGCTCATGGCCCGGTGGGTGGTGGTGGGCGGGTGCACCGCCATGGACTTGGCATCCCCGAGATTGTTGGAGATGTCGATCACCTGCAGGGCATTGAGAAAGGCGAAGGCCTTCTCCCGGGTGCCGAAGTCGAAGGCCACCAGGGTGGAGCCGGCGCTCATCTGGCGCACGGCCACCGCATGCTGCGGATGGTCCTTGCGGGTGGGATAGCGGGTGGCCAGCACGTGCGGGGACAGGGCGATCTGGTCGGCCAGAACGGCGGCCGTCTCCGACTGGCGCCGGACCCGCAGGTCCAGGGTCTCGAGCCCCTTCAGCAGCACCCAGGCATTGAACGGCGACAGGGCCGGGCCCGTGTGGCGCAGGATGTCCCGGTAGCTGTCCTCCAGCAGCTGGGTCGGCCCCAGGATCGCCCCGCCCATCACCCGGCCCTGACCGTCGATGTGCTTGGTGGCGGAATAGACGACGATGTCGGCACCCAGTTGCAGGGGCTTCTGCAGGATCGGCGTGGCGAAGACGTTGTCGACGATCACCTTGGCGCCCGCCGCGTGGGCCAGCGCGCAGATCGCGGCCACGTCCACCACTTCCAGCAGGGGATTGGCCGGGCTCTCGATCAGCACCGCCTTGGTATTGGGACGGAAGCCCTGTTCCCATTGCGCGAGATCCGGCCCGTCGACCACGCTGGTCTCCACGCCGAAGCGGGGGAAATATTCGGTGAGCAGCCAGCGGCAGGAGCCGAACAGGGCCCGGCTGGCCAGGATGTGGTCCCGGCGCGGACCAGGCCGGACAGGGCGGTGAAGATCGCCGCCATGCCCGACGCGGTGGAGCGGCAGAACTCCGCCCCCTCGATGAGGGCCAGCCGGTCCTCGAACATCTTCACGGTGGGATTGGCATAGCGGCTGTAGATGTAGCCCGGGTTGTCCCCGGCGAAGCGGGCATTGGCCGCCTCGGCGCTGTCATAGACGAAGCTCTGGGTGAGGAACATCGCCTCCGCCGTCTCGCCGAAGGGCGAGCGGGTCATGCCGCCGCGCACCGCCTGGGTGGCAGGGCCCCACTGATCGGGAGATTCGGAGTCGGATGTGCCGGACATGGGTTTGCGCCTCTGGACAGGGCGTTGGGCATAGGACCGGGAGACGCCCTCGGTCAAGGCATCTGCGCGGGCGGGAAGGTCAGGCGCATGAGGATCTCGTCGTAATAGACGTCCTCCACCCGCACCACCCGGGGCAGGCGGGCCATCTCCACGAAGCCCACGGACTCGTAGAGCCGCCGGGCGGGGATGTTGTAGACGCCCACGCCGAGCTCCAGCGCCTCGACCCGGCCCCGGGCCGTCTCCACCAGGGTCGCCAGCATCCGCCGGGCCAGTCCCGTGCCGCGGACCGCCTCCCGCAGATAGACCCCCCAGATCAGGCCGATATGGCCGGTGCGGGGGCTGTCGGTGATCTTCAGCCCCATCACGGCCTGCAACCCGCCTTCGGGGTCGAAGGCCCCCAGCACGTGGGAGGTCTCCACCACGCCGCGGAAACCCTCCAGGGGCCGGACCTCCTCCTCCGACAGGGCGGAGGTGAAGGCCTGGGGGGTCAGGGTCAGGCCTTCCAGCCGGATCTCCCGATAGGCGCCCGCATCATCGGCGGTCAGGCGGCGCAGGGTGAAGAGATCGCTCATGCCCTCCAGCCTAGTCCGGGTCGCCCCCGCCGGACAACAGCCGTTCCAGCACCGCGATTTCGTCCGCCTCCTTCGGCAGCTTGTCCAGGCGCAGGCGGTGGATGCGGGGAAAGCGCATGGCGAGGCCCGACTTGTGCCGGGGGGAGCGCTGCAGCCCCTCGAAGGCGATCTCCAGCACCACCCCGTGGTCCGGTTCCGCCCGCACCCGGCGCACGGGACCGAAGCTCTCCACCGTGTTCTCCCGCACGAAGCGGTCCAGCACCTTCAGTTCCGCATCGGTGAAGCCGAAATAGGCCTTGCCCACGGGGGTGAGGGCCCCGTCCCGCCAGACCCCGAAGGTGAAGTCCGAATAGAGGCCCGAGCGCTTGCCGTGCCCTCGCTGGGCATAGAGCATCACCGCGTCCACAAGGTAGGGATCCCGCTTCCACTTGAACCAGGGCCCCTTCGGCCGGCCCGCCAGATAGGGGCTGTCCCAGCGCTTCAGCATCAGCCCTTCCGCCAGGTGCGCATCCCCCTCCGGCGGGGCGGCGCGCAGGGTGGCCAGCTGCGCCGGCCCGTCGAAGGGCTGCAGGGGCGACAGGTCGAGGCGGGTTCCCGTGTGGGCGGCCACCACCGCCTCCAGCCGGGCCCGGCGGTCCCGGAACGGCAGGGGGCGCAGGTCCGCCGCCCCGTCCGCCAGCAGGTCATAGGCGCGGATCGCGGCGGGATGGGAGGCCA
>DAINBM010000181.1:0-5724 GCA_036732965.1 Caulobacteraceae bacterium
TCAGCGATTCGACCACGCCGGTGACCCGCGGTTGCATGTCGTCGGCGAGGTGGGCGTGGGTGGGGATGTAGAACAGGCCGAGGTCGAGACCCTTCAGGGCCAGTTCGGCGCACCGCTCCGGCAAGATCATGTTCATCTCGGGCGGCAGGCTGTCGAAGTCCGGAAGCCCCCCGGACACCAGCGGCGTGTAGACGCCCCCGGGCAGCAGCACGTGCAGGTCGAGGGGCTTGTCCCGCGCCTCTTCCCGCAGCCACTCGGCCATGACCAGCAGACCGTGCTTGCTGGCCCCGTAGACCCCCATGGCGAAGCGCTTCACCGCATCGGGCACACTGAGGGAATTCTCCGAACCGGTCAGCATCAGCCGCCCGCGTCCGCCCGTGGCCTCCAGCCTCGCCACATAGGCCTGGGCCAGACGGAAACCGGCAAACAGGTTGAGTTGGAAGAGGGCCATGGCCGTGTCGTCGAAGGGCTCGCGCAGCACCCGCTTGGCCTTGCCTGCGCCGGCGTTGGAACAGATCAGCTCAAGACTGCCGAACCGGGCATAGGCCGCGTCGATCAGGGCAAGGGGTGCCGCCGGATCGGTCAGGTCGCAGCCCAGGGCCACGGCCCCGCCGCCGATTCGCGCCGCCACGGCCTCGGCCCCTTCGAGATTGCGGTCGGCCACGGCCACCCGGGCCCCACGGGCGGCCAGACCGGTGGCCAGGGCCGCGCCGATGCCCGAGGCCCCGCCGGTCACCAGAACGTTGTGTCCGCTGTAATCGATCATGATCGGCCAACTCCCCCGTGGTCCTCACCAGCTTAGCGGTCGCCGGGCGGGCGTAAATGGGCGCGGAAAAATTCGACGGGAGCCGAGAGTTGAATTGCCGCGCAAGAGACGGAGTGCGACCCTTCCCCCATGTCGGCAGGATCACATGCATCGGGAGCGCCGGCTCCCTCAGCCCCTTGCGCCCCGGAGCCCGACATGCGCCCCCTTGATCTCGCCCCGCCAGCCACCCCGCCGATGACGGACGCCGAGCGCCTGGACGCCGTCCGTCGGCGAGACCCGACCTTTGACGAACGGTTCGTCTATTCGGTCCGCACCACCGGCGTCTTCTGCCGACCCAGTTGCGCCGCACGACCGGCCCGGGTCGAGAACATGGCCTTTCACGCCACGGTCGAGGCCGCCCGGGCGGCCGGCTTTCGCCCTTGTCGCCGCTGCCGGCCGGACGAGCCCCCGCGGGCGCAGCGCGAGGCCGCCCTGGCCGCAGAGGCCTGCCGCCGGATCGAGACCGCGGAAACGCCCCCGGATCTTGCCGAACTGGCCGCCGCGGCCGGCCTCAGCCCCCACCACTTCCACCGCCTCTTCCGGCGGATCACCGGCCTCACCCCCAAGGCCTATGCCGACGCCCACCGGGGTCGGCGGGTGCGGGACGAGCTGGCAGGCGGGGCCGCGGTCACGGCCGCGCTCTATGACGCCGGGTTCAATTCCAGCGGGCGGTTCTATGCCGCGGCGGAGGATCTGCTGGGCATGAAACCCTCTGCCTATCGGGATGGCGGGGCCCGTACGGTGATCCGCTATGCCGTGGGAGCAAGCTCCCTCGGTGCGGTGCTGGCCGCCGCCACGGAGACCGGCGTCTGCGCCATCCTGCTGGGCGAAGACGGGGATGATCTCGTGGCCGACCTTCGCCACCGTTTCCCGAAGGCGCATCTGACCCCCGGGGACGACGCCTTCACCGCCACCCTCGCGTCCGTGGTGCGACTGGTGGAACATCCCGGGCTTGGCGCGGACCTGCCCCTCGACATCCTGGGCACGGCCTTTCAGCAGCGGGTGTGGCAGGCCCTGCGCGCCATTCCGGCGGGCGAGACCCGCAGCTATGGAGCGATCGCCACCGCCATCGGCGCGCCCCGCAGCCACCGGGCCGTCGCCCGGGCCTGCGGCGAGAACGCGCTGGCCATCGCCGTGCCCTGTCACCGGGTGGTCCGCGGCGACGGGGCCCTGTCGGGCTATCGCTGGGGGGTGGCACGCAAGCGCGCCCTCCTCTCCCGGGAGCAGGAGGCATGATGTCCCTGACGGAGATCGACTGGGACGCGACGGCGGCGGCGCTGGACGGGCGCGGCTATGCCGTGATCCCGGGCCTGCTGTCCCCGTCCGCCTGCGGGGCGGCGGCGGCTCTCTATGAGCAACCGGGGCTGTTCCGCAGTCAGGTGGTCATGCAGCGGCACGGCTACGGGCGGGGGGCCTATCAGTATTTCGCCTATCCCCTCCCCGATCCGGTGGCAGCGCTGCGGACCGGCCTCTATCCCCCGCTGGCCCGGATCGCCAATCGCTGGCAGGCGGCACTGGGCGAGGCTGCGGTCTATCCCCCGGACCATGCCGCCTATCTGGCGCGCTGCCACGGGGCCGGCCAGATGCGGCCGACGCCGCTGCTGCTGACCTACGGACCCGGCGACTACAACTGCCTGCATCAGGACCTCTACGGGGCGGAGCAGTTTCCCCTGCAGGTGGCAGTGCTGCTGTCACAGCCCGGCGACGACTTCACCGGCGGCGAGTTCGTGCTGGTGGAGCAGCGGCCGCGCATGCAGTCCCGCCCCCATGTGGTGCCCCTGTCCCGGGGGGATGCGGTGATCTTCGCGGTCAATACCCGCCCCGCGACGGGCACCCGGGGCATCTACCGACTGAAGCAGCGCCACGGGGTCAGCGAGATCCGGTCGGGGCAGCGGCGCACGCTGGGCATCATCTTCCACGACGCCGCCTGAGAGGCCTCAGCCGGAGCGGAGCGCCGCCGACACCGCGGCCCGGAGTTCCGGCACCTGTTCGGCCTCGAACCACGGATGGTTGCGCATCCAGGTGCCGGAGCGCCAGGAGGGGTGCGGCAGGACCCTGATCTGGTCCCCGAAGTCCCCTGACGCGCGGACGAATGCAGCCAGCGCCACCCGACCGGCCGGCATGGCCAGCGTCTTTCGGGCATAGAATTTGAGAGCATAGCTGCCCACCAGCAGGGTCAGCCGGTCCGGCTGCAGGGCGGCCAGCAGACGATCGTGCCACAGGGGCGCGCATTCCGGCCGGGGCGGAAGGTCACCGCTCGCCCCGGTACCGGGATAGCAGAAGCCCATGGGCATCAGGGCCACCTGGGCCGGATCATAGAAGATCTCCGGCGACAGCCCGGTCCAGTCCCGCAGGCGGTCGCCGCTGGGATCGCTCCACGGAATGCCACTGGCATGGGCCCGGGCCCCCGGAGCCTGGCCGATGATCAGGATGCGGGCCGTGCCCCCGATCTGCAGGACCGGCCGCGGCCCCTGCGGCAGATGGGCGGCGCAGTGGGTGCAGGCCCGCACCTCGCGGAGCAGGGTGTCGAGGTCGGCCCCAGTGGCCGTCACGATCCGGCCAGTTGCAGGATCCGCGTCCACTCGTCGGCGGAGACTGGCGAGACCGAGAGCCGTCCCTGCCGGACCAGGGCCATGCCCGCCAGCAAAGGCTCGGACTTGATCACGGCAAGGGGCACTGGCCTCGGAAGGGCCCGGACGGGCCGGACCCGCACGGCGACGAAGCGGCCGCTGGCATCGCCGGGATCGGGCAAGGCCGCGGCGGAGATCTCCGCCAGCCCGACCACCGCCGGATGGGCACCGGAATGATAGAACAGGGCCGGATCGCCCACCTGCATGGCCTTGAGGTTGTTGGCCGCCTGGGCATTGCGCACCCCGTCCCACAGGGTCTCGCCGTCGCGGACGAGATCGTCGAAGCCGTAGGTGTCCGGCTCGGACTTCAGCAGCCAGCAGGATGTCGCCGTCGCCATGGGGCCTCCCGCCGGTCGATGTGCCGGCCCGCGATCGTCTCGCCTCGGCGGACCGGGGTCAACTGCCTTGCGGCCCCGTGGTCACGCACTGGTGATCGGGCCCGGATGGTCGCCGATCCGGAGGACTGCTATATGTCGTGTATGTCAGCGCGGCATCCCTGATGGACCCGGTCGACACCCGAGGCGCTGCAATCGCCCGATGGTGACAAAGCGCCCTTTTGTGAAAAATCTTCCCACACTTTCCGGAGCACCGGACATGCGGTCGCAAGACCTCGAAACTTCGCGCGCGGCGGACATCCGCCTCGTGCGCCGCTACACACGCAAGATCGCCGCCAAGATCGCGGCGGTCGGGCTGTTCGAATTCCTCAGCCTGCGCATCGCCGCCCCGGAACTGATCGATCGGCATCAGGACTGGGCCTTGATCGCCGGCGTGATCTTCCTCGCCGCCGCGGTTGTCGCGCCGGTGTGGCTCGCCTTCCAGGTCTGGATCGACCTGAGGCACTTTCAGCAGGAGCGGCGCGACCTCTCGCGCTCCCTCCACTAACAAGGGGCTTGACATGAAACAGTTCTGGATCGTCTCGGCCTGTGCCCTGACGCTTGCCGCGTGCGGCCAGGTGCAGCCGGGTCACGTGGGCATCCGGGTCAACCAGTTCGGCACCAATGCCGGTGTCAGCAACGAGGCGCTGGGCGTCGGCACCTATTTCACGCCGTTCGGCACGACCATCTACGAGTACCCGGTGTTCACCAACACCTACACCTACACGCACAGCCCCACCGAAGGCTCGCACACCGACGAGGAGTTCAACTTCCAGGACAAGAACGGCCTGGGTCTGAGCGCCGACATCGCCGTGAGCTATTCCGTCAGCACCCACCTGGCGCCCAAGCTGTTCCAGAAGTACCGCACCGATGCCGGCGGCATCATCGCCGGTCCCCTGCGCAATGCCATCCGCAACGCCCTGGTCAACCGCGCCGCAGCCATGGGGGTGGAGGAGATCTACGGCCCCCGCAAGCAGGAGCTGCTGACCACCGTCCAGAACGACGTGGCCGCCTATTTCGAGCCCTATGGCCTGAATGTGGAAAAGCTGTTCTGGGCAGGCAATGTCCGCGTGCCGGAGGTCGTGCTGACCCAGATCAACAACAAGATCGCCAATGAGCAGCACGCTCTGGCCGCCCAGGCCCAGGTGGCCACCATCCAGGCCGAGGCGCAGCAGCGCATTGCCGCCGCGGAGGGGGAGGCCAAGGCCATCCAGCTGCAGGGGGCCACGCTTCGCGCCAATCCCGAGGTGCTGCGCCTTCGGGCCATCGAGAAGTGGGACGGCAAGCTGCCCCAGGTGACGTCGGGCGGCACGCCCTTCATCCAGCTGGACAAGTAGCGGCCCGGCTCAGACCTTCCGCCGCGCCCGGTTCACCGCCTCGTCCAGGGCGGACAGGAAGCGGGAGCGGTCGGAGGCCTGGAAGGGCGGCGGCCCGCGGGTCACCTCTCCCGTGGAGCGCAGGTGTTCGGCGATGCTGCGGCTGGCCAGGGCCATGCCGATGGTGTCCGGTGTGAACGGCCGCCCGTTGGAGGCCAGCACCTGGGCCCCGCGCTCCAGACACCGGCTGGCCAGGGGAATGTCCTGGGTCACGACCACGTCCCGGGACCCCGCGCGCTCGGCGATCCAGTCGTCGGCGATGTCGGGCCCCGCATCCACCACCACCCGCTCGATCCCGGGTTCCCGCGGGACCTGCAGGAAGCTGTTGGCGACGACATAGACCGGCAGGCCATAGCGCCGCGCGACCTTGTAGCACTCCTCCTTCACCGGACACGCGTCGGCATCGATGTAGAGCGTGACGGGCGCAGGCGCCGGTGGCTGTGACGACATGGGACGACCTCCCGCCCGGGGAACACGGCAGGAGGCCTGCATAGGCGCAGCCGCGGCCCTCGCCAAGCCCGCCGCGACGCGGGGCATTT
>DAINBM010000182.1:0-5716 GCA_036732965.1 Caulobacteraceae bacterium
CTTGCCGACCCGGCCCCGACGCTTCCACTCGTCCCACGGATAGCGGGGGCGGCGCATGAAGATCACCGTGGCGGTCCAGATGTCGCCGGTCCGCACGACATCGAAGGCATATTTGCGCTGGTCGAACATCTCCCGCTGGTCCGTGGCCATGCGGAAATACTGCTTGGACAGCTGGATGGCGTCGTCGTTCGACTTGATCAGCGGAGATTTCAGCTGGGCGGCGGTGGCGTCCGCGGCGGTGCAGGTCGTGTCGGCCCGGGCCGGGGCGATCGCCGCGGTGGCCACCAGGGCCAGGGAGAGGCCCATGCCGATAATCCGATGTTGCATCAAGGCCTTCCCCGCACGGCGTGGACCGCCCGACTGTCAGGCCGCAGCGTTGAAGTCAAGTCACTGCCCTGAGAGGGACGTGTCGAGGCCCGGCGGAGGCCGGGATGCTGGCCTCGGGATGTGTGAAACGGGACGGTTGACTCACCGCGCATGATCCCGCAGACAGGTCGGGCTACGCGGGAGAGTCTGACGCATTTATTCAATCGAATGTCGTCAGCGCCGAAGGCGCAACCGCCCCGGAAACGCTCAGGCCCACGGACCGCGCAGCACGACAAACGCTGGAAAGCAGGACGGCCGAGAGGTCCTCCTCGCCGAAGGAGCAAGGTCGCCCGCATCCGGGCGGCCGGAATCTCTCAGGCCCATGGACAGCGGGGGCGCGACCAGACCGGATGGCAAGTTCATCCGGAACCAGAAGCGCCGATTGTCCTGTCCGGGGTGCCCGCATGTCCGAATCCGAGTCGCTGCTCAAGACCGTGCTGCACGGGGCCCATCTGGACCTCGGCGCGCGGATGACCGCCTTCGGGGGCTATGACATGCCGGTCCAGTATCCCGACGGCGTGCTGGCGGAGCATCGCTGGACCCGGGCTCAGGCGGGCCTGTTCGATGTCAGTCACATGGGGCCGTGCTTCCTGACCCTGACCCGCCGCAGCGGTGATCCCGACGTGGACCATGCCGCCGTTGCCGCCCTGATCGAGCCTCTGGTCAGCGGCGACATTGCCGGTCTGAAGCCGGGGCAGCTGCGCTACACGGTCCTGCTCAACGAGACGGGCGGCATGGTCGACGATCTGATGGTCGGCCGCCCCCTGCGGCCCGAGCACCAGGGCAGGCTCTACATCGTCGTCAATGCCGGGACCAAGGACCACGACTTCGCCCTGATCGCCGCAGCGGCCGAAGGCCAGGCGACCCTGATCCGGGCCGATGACCGGGCGCTCGTGGCGCTGCAGGGGCCGGCGGCGGAGGCGGTTCTGGCCACCCTGTTTCCCGAGGCGGCGGATTTGTCCTTCATGACCTTCCGCCGCTTCGACCGGCAGTGGGAGGGGATCGTCATCTCCCGCTCCGGCTACAGTGGCGAGGACGGCTACGAGATCCTCATCCCCGCTGCCCAGGCGCGGGAGGTCTGGGACCGGCTGATCGCCGATGATCGGGTGAAGCCGGTGGGGCTCGGGGCCCGGGACAGCCTGCGGCTGGAGGCAGGCCTGCCCCTCTACGGCCACGATGCCGACGAGACCGTGTCGCCGGTGGAGGCCGGCCTTGCCTTTGCCGTGGCCAAGGCCCGCCGGGCCCGGGGGGACCTGCGCGGGGCGGCGCGACTGGCGCGGGAACTGTCCGACGGTCCGGCCCGCCTCCGGGTGGGCCTGCGGGTCCTGTCCGGCGCCCCGGCCCGGGAGGGGGCGGAGATCGCTGATGCGACCGGCACGGTGATCGGCCGGGTCACCTCCGGCGGGCCGTCTCCCAGCCTGGGTTTTCCCATAGCCATGGGCTTCGTGCCGCCCGCCCTTGCCGCCGTCGGCACGTCCCTTCAGGTCATCGTCCGCGGGCGCAGCCAGCCCGCCGAGGTGGTGGCCCTGCCCTTTGTTCCCCATCGCTATGTCCGCAAGGCCTGAGGAGGCTCATCCCATGCATTTCACCAAGGATCACGAGTGGATCGAACTCGACGGCGACATCGCCACCGTCGGCATCACCAACTATGCCGCCGAGCAGCTGGGGGACGTGGTGTTCGTCGAGCTGCCGGAGGTGGGCAAGGTGCTGAAGCCCGGGGACAGCCTGGCGGTGGTGGAGAGCGTCAAGGCGGCGTCCGACGTCTATTCCCCGATCTCCGGAGAGGTGATCGCCGCCAATGACGGCCTGACGGGCAATCCGGAGACGGTGAACCAGTCCCCGGAAAAGCTCGCCTGGTTCGCCCGGGTGAAGCTCGCCGATCCGGCGGAGGTCACCGGCCTGATGGACCGTCCCGCCTATGAAGCCTTCCTGCAGAGCCTCTGACCCATGCGCTACCTGCCCCTGACCCCTGACGACCGGTCGCAGATGCTGGCCGTGATCGGCGCGCCGGACATCGATGCCCTGTTCGTGGACGTGCCCGCCGAAGCCCGCCTGTCCGGCCCGGTGGACCTGCCCCCGGTGCAGGGCGAGCTGGAGGTGGAGCGCCACCTCTCCCATCTCGCCCGGCGCAACCGCACGGCGGGGGAGGGGCCGTTCTTCTGCGGGGCCGGGGCCTACAGGCACCAGGTGCCCGCCACGGTGGATCACCTGATCCAGCGGTCGGAATTCCTGACCAGCTACACGCCCTACCAGCCGGAAATCGCCCAGGGCACGCTTCAGGTGCTGTTCGAGTTCCAGACCCAGGTCGCCCGGCTCACCGGCATGGAGGTGGCCAATGCCAGCCTCTATGACGGTTCCACCGCCACGGCGGAGGCGGTGATGATGGCGGCGCGGATCACCCGGCGCACCCGGGCGGTGCTGTCGCCGGGCCTGCATCCCCACTATGCCGCCACGGTGCGCACCATGGCCGAGGCCGCTGGGCTGACGGTGGCGGCCCTGCCGCTGGCGGTGGATGCCGAGGCCGACGTGCTGGGCGCTCTGGACGCCGACACCGCCTGCGTGGTGGTGCAGACGCCCAACCTGTTCGGCACGGCCACGGACGTGACGAAGATCGGCGAGGCGGCCCGGGCGGCCGGGGCGCTGATGATCGTCGTGACGACGGAGGCCGTGTCCTTCGGCCTGCTCAAGTCCCCCGGCGCCATGGGGGCCGACATCGTCGCCGCCGAGGGCCAGTCCATCGGCAACGGCCTGAACTACGGCGGGCCCTATGTGGGTCTGTTCGCCGTGCGGGAAAAGCATCTGCGCCAGGCCCCCGGCCGCCTGTGCGGCGAGACGGTCGATGCCGAGGGCCGCCGGGGCTTCGTGCTGACCCTGTCCACGCGGGAGCAGCACATCCGCCGGGACAAGGCCACCTCCAACATCTGCACCAATTCCGGCCTCTGTGCGCTGGCCTTCTCCATCCACATGAGCCTGCTGGGCGAGACGGGGCTGCGGCAACTGGCCGCCCTGAACCATGCCCGCGCCCGCCAGCTCCGGCAGGCGATGGACACCGTTCCGGGGGTGCAGGTGCTGACGCCGCGGTTCTTCAACGAGATCGCCGTGCGCGTCCCGGGCCACGCGGCCGATCTGGTGGAGACGCTGGCGGGCAACGGCATCCTGGCGGGGGTCCCCCTCTCCCGGCTGGCCCCGGACGCCGGGATGGACGACGTCCTCCTGCTCTCTGCCACCGAGACCACTCTCGAGACCGACATCCAGATCCTCTCCCGCGCAATGACCAAGGTGCTGGCCCCATGAGCATGCTGTCCACCGGCCGTCCGACCCGGCCTGACACCGCCGTTGCCTCCGAGCCCCATGCCACCCTCACCGGCGGCCGGGGCCTGCTGCAGCACGAGCCGCTGATCTTCGAGCTGGGCGGTTGGGACAAGACCGGCGTCGACCTGCCGCCGGTGCCCGACGGCCTCGGGGCCGACGACCTGGGCGATCTGGTCCGGGTCGAGCCCATCGGCCTGCCCGGCCTGTCCGAGCCGGAGACGGTGCGGCACTATGTGCGTCTCAGCCAGCAGAACCATGCCATCGATCTCGCCCTCTATCCGCTGGGCTCGTGCACCATGAAGCACAATCCCCGGCTGAACGAGAAGATGGCGCGGCTGCCGGGCTTTGCCGACATCCATCCCCTGCAGCCGGTCTCCACCGTGCAGGGGGCCCTGCAGCTGATCGACGAGCTGGCCCACTGGCTGAAGACCCTGACCGGCCTGCCCGCCGTGGCCATGACCCCCAAGGCCGGCGCGCACGGGGAGCTTTGCGGCATCCTGGCCATTCAGGCGGCGCACAGGGCAAGGGGCGATGCGGCCCGCACCACGGTGCTGGTGCCCACCTCGGCCCATGGCACCAATCCGGCCACGGCGGCCTTTGTCGGCTATCAGGTGCAGGAGATCGCCCAGACCGCCGACGGACGGGTGGATCTGACGGACCTCGCCGCCAAGCTCGGCCCCCATGTGGCGGCGATCATGGTGACCAATCCCAACACCTGCGGCCTGTTCGAGCGGGACATCCGCGAGATCGCCCGGCTGACCCATGCGGCGGGGGCGTACTTCTACTGCGACGGGGCCAACTTCAACGCCATTGTCGGCCGGGTGCGCCCGGGGGACCTGGGCGTGGATGCCATGCACATCAACCTGCACAAGACCTTCTCCACCCCCCATGGGGGCGGCGGTCCGGGGGCGGGGCCCGTGGTGCTGTCCGAGGCCCTGGCCCCCTTTGCGCCGACGCCCTATGTGGTCCACGGACCGGGCGGCTTCGAGCTTGTGGAGCAGGACGCGGACGCCTTCGGCCGGATGTGCGCCTTCAACGGCCAGATGGGCATGTTCGTCCGGGCCTATGCCTACATGCTGAGCCATGGGTCCGACGGCCTGCGGCAGGTGGCAGAGGACGCGGTTCTGAACGCCAACTATGTGAAGGCCCGCCTGTCCGCGGTGATGACGCCGGCCTTCCCCGACGGTCCGTGCATGCACGAGGCCCTGTTCGACGATCACTGGCTGGAGGGCACGGGGATCACCACCCTCGACTTCGCCAAGGCCATGATCGACGAGGGCTTCCATCCCATGACCATGTACTTCCCCCTCGTCGTGCACGGGGCCATGCTGATCGAGCCGACGGAGACCGAGTCGAAGGCCGAGCTCGACCGGTTCTGCGACATGGTCACTGCCCTGGCCGGGGCGGCGAAGGCCGGGGACGGGGTGCGCTTCACCGGGGCCCCCTATCATGCCCCGCGCCGACGCCTGGACGAGACCCAGGCCGCCCGCAGGCCCCGGCTGAAGTGGACGCCGCCGGCTCCGGGGGCCCTGGCCGCGGAATAGATCCGCAACGCCAGACGCGGTCGCCCGGTGGCTCCGGACGGACATGGAGGATTATTCATGTCCATAATCCGGAGCAGGCCTCTTCATTCCGGTCGCGCCATCCCATATTGCAGGCGTGCAACACGCATCGACGAGCGTAGGGCGGGGCCCGTCGGCCTCGGGAGAAGACGCTTTGAAAGCGAGACTGCTGCGGACCCTGCGACCGATCTGGATCGCGCTCGGCCTTCTGCTGATGATCATCGGCCTGCCCGCGGCGTTCATTCCGACGCATGTGGGCGTGGTGCTGGTGATGGTGGGCCTGATCGCGGTGCTGCGCAGCTCGTTCAGCTGGCGGCGGCGCTTCATCCGGCTCCAGCGGCGCTATCCCCGCTTCGTGTTTCCCATCCGCCGCCTGCTGCGCCGGGAAGTGGTGCCGGTGATCTGGCATGAGACCCTGCGGGCGGAGCGCTTCTGGCTGCCCACCGACTGGCGGACCTTCCGGCGACTGCGCCGCC
>DAINBM010000183.1:0-5707 GCA_036732965.1 Caulobacteraceae bacterium
CGACGCCGAGGGGGCCTCAGCTCGCGAGTTCGCTCACCGCTGACAGTAGTCGGGCAAGATCCTGCGGCCGCGACAGCCGGTGATCGCCATCGCGGATCAGGCTGAACACGAGATCCTCCGATTGCAGCGCCTCGGCAAGGGCCAGGGCGTGACGCCACGGCACGTCAGGGTCCTGCCCGCCCTGCAGCACACGCACCGGCACCGTCACGGCCACCGGGCCGGGCAGCACCGTCCACTGCGCCCCGTCATCGAGCAGGGTCCGCGTGATCTCGTAGGCCCCGTCGGCATAGTCAGACGGGCGTCGCCACGCGCCATGTTCGGCAATGGCCACCCTTGCCGCATCGGACAGGGACGGCTTGATGAGCGCCTCGGTGAAGTCGGCGGCCGGGGCGACGAGAACGAGCCCCCGCACCCGGTCCGGTCGGGCCAGGGCCGCCAGAACCGCCAGCCACCCCCCCATGGACGAGCCCACCAGCACCACGCGCTCCTGGGTGAGGCCGTCGAGAATGGCCAGCACATCCTCGCGCCAGCGGCGGATGGTGCCCTCGGCGAAGCGCCCGGAGGACTGGCCGTGGCCGAAATAGTCGAAGCGCAGGACATCGTGTCCCGTCTCGCTTCCCCAGTCCGCCAGGGCCTGGGCCTTGGTTCCGGTCATGTCGGAATGGAAACCCCCGAGCCACACCACGGTCGGTCCGCGCCCGGTGACCCGTCGCCAGGCCAGGGTGTGACCGTCCTCCCGGTGAAGATGCCCGGATCGTTCCACCGTCTCGTTCATGCGCCACGGACCTCCGTCTGGGCGGCCGAGGTCAAGCCCGCAGACGCCCGCCGCAGCTCTTTTCCACCGCGGCCACGATCCGGGCGGCCACCGGATCGATGTCCGCGTCGGTCAGGGTACGGTCGCTGGGCTGGAGCGTGACCTCGATGGCCACCGACTTGGCGCCCTCGGGCACGCCCGGACCGCGATACACGTCGAACACCAGGGCCCCGGCCACCAGCGCCTTGTCGGCCCCGAGCGCGGCGCGCACCAGATCGCCCGCCGGCCGGGATTCGTCGACGATGAAGGCAAAGTCCCGCGTCAGGGGCTGGAACGGGGACAGGGTCAGCGCGCCCCGGGACTTCAGCGCCTTGCGCTTCGGTTCGGGGACGGCGTCCAGCCACAGCTCGAAGGCATAGACCGGACCGGAGGCGTCGAGGGCCTTGAGGACCGCGGGATGCAGGGCCCCGAACTCCGCCAGCACCACCTTGGGGCCGAGTTGCAGCCGCGCGGACTGGCCCGGGTGCCACCAGGCGGATGACTGCCCCTGGACGACCTGCAGCTTGTCCACGGCGACCCCCAGCTCCTCCAGCAGCGCCATCAGACGCCCCTTGATCCAGAAGGCATCGGCATCCGCGGCGCCGGACCAGTGCCGCGGGGCGTGGGGCGCCACGACCGCGGTGACGGCGGTGCGCTGGTCCCCGGGCTCCGGTCCGGAGAAGACCGGTCCGATCTCGAACAGGGCCGCGTCGGCGAAGCCCCGGGCGGCATTGCGGCCGAGCGCGGCGACGAGGCCGGACAGGGCCGACGGCCGCATGTCGGACAGGTCCGCCGCGATCGGATTGGCGAGCTTCAGTCGGGCGTCGCCGCCGCCGAACAGCTCTGCCTCGGAGCGGGACACGAACGACCAGCCGATGGTCTCGGCGAAACCGGCCGCCGCGAGCTGTCGCCGGGCCAGGCGGATGCGGGCCTGGCGCCCGGTCAGCACACCCCCCGGCTGGGGCTCCACAGCCGGAAGGGGCGTGGACGGCAGACGGTCATAGCCGGCGATCCGGGCGGCTTCCTCGACGAGGTCCGCCTTGCCGGTCACGTCCCGCCGCCAGGTCGGCGGCGTCACCCGCAGGTGCGCGCCCTCCGGCTGAACATCGAAGCCGAGCCGCTGCAGGATGTCACGCACCCCTTCCCGGGTCAGGGCGAGGCCCGACAGGCGGTGCACATAGTCCGGATCGAGCTCGATGCTCGCAGGCGGGGCCGGAGCGGTCCCGGCCACGCGGATCTCGGAGGCCTCACCGCCGCACAGGTCCAGGATCAGCCGGGTCGCCAGTTCGAGACCCGGCACGACGAAGGCGGAATCGACACCCCGGGCGAAGCGGTACTGGGCGTCGGACAGGATGCCGGTGTCCCGACCCGTCTGCGCCGTGCGGATGGGGTCGAACAGGGCCGCCTCGACGAACACGTCGGTGGTGGCGTCGGAGCAGCCGCTGCCCTCGCCGCCCATGACGCCGCCAAGCCCCAGAACGCCGGACGCATCGGCGATCACGCACATCTCCGGCGACACCGCATAGGTCTTGCCGTCCAGGGCGAGGAACGATTCACCCTCCCGCCCGAGCCGGGCCTCGACGAAGCTGTCGCCCAGCCTGGCTGCGTCATAGACGTGCAAGGGGCGGGCGCGATCGTAGCAGAGCAGGTTGGTCACATCGACCAGGGCATTGATGGAGCGCAGGCCGATCGCCTTCAGGCGGGTCTGCAGCCACTCCGGCGACGGGCCGTTGCGGACATTGCGGATCAGGCGTCCGGCGAACATCGGGCAGGCGTCCGGCGCGGTGATCCGGATGTCCACCGGGCACGGGAAGGTCCCGGCCACCGGTTCCACTGTCAGCCCCTTGAACCGTCCGACACCGGCCGCGGCCAGGTCCCGGGCAATCCCTTCCACGCCGAGCCAGTCCGGTCGATTCGGGGTGACCTCGAAATCGATGACCGGCTCGACCCCGAAGACCTCGGCCGCCGGTGCGCCCACCGCCCAGTCGCCGGTGATCTCCAGGATGCCGTCGGACTCGTCGGCCAGTTCCAGCTCCGAGGCCGAACACAGCATGCCGTTGGACACGACCCCGCGGACGGGCTTCTCCACCAGGGTGACGCCCAGACCCGGCACATGGGCCCCGATGGGGGCATAGATGGTGACGAGGCCGCTGCGGGCATTGGGGGCCCCGCAGACGATCTCCTTGCGACCGTCCACCGTGTCCACCTGGCAGACCCGCAGACGGTCGGCGTTGGGATGCTGCACGGCCTCGACGATGCGGGCCACGGTGAAGGGCTTCAGGGCCGCTGCCGGGTCGTGGACGTGCTCGACCTCCAGCCCGGCCATGGTCATGGCCCGGGCGATCTCGGCGACGTCGGCCTCGGTGTCGAGGTGGTCCTTCAGCCAGGACAGGGTGAATTTCATGGTCTGGTCCCTTCCCGGCTCAGCTGAGGCCGCTGGCGGGGTTCGGCGCGGCAAAGGCCGAGAAGCCGTAGTGCGACAGCCAGCGCACATCCGAGGCGAACATGTCCCGCAGGTCCGGCATGCCGTATTTCAGCATGCCCAGCCGGTCCACGCCCATGCCGAAGGCAAAGCCCTGATACGCGTCCGGATCGATGCCGCAGGCGCGCAGGACGTTGGGGTGGACCATGCCGCAGCCCAGGATCTCCAGCCAGTCGCTGCCCTGGCCGATGCGGATCTCCCCGCCGGAGCGGTCGCACTGCACGTCCACCTCCGCGGAAGGCTCGGTGAACGGGAAGTGGTGGGGCCGGAAGCGCGTGGTCACCTGACTGTTCTCGAAGAACCGGGCCACGAAGGTCTCGAGGGTCCATTTCAGATGACCCATGTGGATGTCCCGGTCGATCACCAGACCCTCGACCTGATGGAACATCGGCGTGTGGGTCTGGTCGGAGTCGCACCGATAGGTCCGGCCCGGAGAGATGATCCGGATCGGCGGCTTCTGGGCGATCATGGTCCGCACCTGCATCGGGCTGGTGTGGGTGCGCAGCAGCTTGCGCTCCCCCTTGTCATCCGGCTCGAAGAAGAAGGTGTCGTGCATCTCCCGCGCCGGGTGCTTGGGCGGAAAGTTCAGGGCCGTGAAATTGTGGAAGTCGTCCTCGATGTCCGGCCCCTCGGCCACGGCAAAGCCCAGGGTGGCGAAGATGGCGATCATCTCGTCCATGACCTGCATGGTCGGATGCACTGAACCCCGGCGGACGAACGGGGACGGAAGGGTCAGGTCCAGCCGCTCCGCCGCCAGCCGGCGGTCGAGTTCCGCCTGCTCAAGCGCCGCGCGCCGGTCATTCAAGGCGGTCTGGACCCGGTCCCGCAGGCCGTTGATCAGGCCACCCCGATCCCGCCGCTCGTCCGGGCTCAGGCTGCCCAGGGTCTTCAGCAGGCCGGAGATCACCCCCTGCTTGCCCACGGCGGCCACCCGCACGGCATCCAGCCCCGCGAGGTCCGAAGCGGCGGCCACCTGCCCCAGCAGGTCGGCTTCCAGTGTCACGAGATCCGTCATGGGTCGCAGCTCCAACCCCTCTCCTCTCGCGGAGAGGGAGCGCGCCACCGGGCAGGCCACGGCGGCCGTTTGGCAGGGGGTCAAGGATCCGCGCTGCAGCGGGACCCGTTTCCGGGCCTCGCTGCAGATCGCCGGTGGCCGTCAGGCCAGGGCGGCGCGCACCTTGTCGGCGATGGCCTTGAACGCAGCCGGATCCGCACCGGCCACATCGGCCAGCACCTTGCGGTCCATGTCGATCCCGGCCACGTCCAGGCCGTGGATGAACTGCGAGTAGGTAAAGCCCTCCAGCCGGGCCGCCGCGTTGATGCGCTGGATCCACAGGGCGCGGAAGGCGCGCTTGCGGACCTTGCGGTCGCGATAGGCATACTGGCCGGCCTTGTCGACGGCGGCCTTGGCGGTCCGGATGGTGTTCTTGCGGCGGCCATAGAACCCCTTGGCCTGCTCGAGAACCTTTTTGTGCTTGGCGTGGGACGTAACGCCCCGTTTGACACGCGCCATATCAAGTCACCTCAGTCTGGAATCGGAAAGAAAAAGCGTTGCAGGATGATCGGTCGATCAGCCGTAAGGCATGTGCGACTTGATGATCTTGGCGTCTGCATCGCACATCACCTTGGTTCCGCGGTTGGAGCGGATGTACTTGGCGTTGTGGCTGATCAGACGGTGACGCTTGCCGGCGACGCCGGCCTTCACCTTGCCCGATGCGGTGAGCTTGAAGCGCTTCTTCACGCCCGACTTGGTCTTCAACTTCGGCATTTTGCTTTGTGGAGCGCGGCTAGGCGACCCACCCTTCTTCAAAGAGACAGCATGTGAACCGCCATGGCATGCCAATGGCCAGGCGGTTCCGTGAAGCGCGGGGAGATACGCGAAAAGCGGCGTGGGGGCAAGGGGGAAGCGTGTGTCAGCGCCATCGCCATCACGTGCCGTCCGACAGAAACACATCTCCAAATCAACAAATCGCGTTAACCTTTTTCCCGAGTGTTTGTGTGGGGGTGGTGCGTTGGTCCTGGTTCACATCTTGAGTGTCGGCCTCACCACGGTCCAGTTTGCGTTCGACGGAGCGCTGGGAGCGACCGACACAGAGCAATGCTGCACGCCGACCATCGACGCATTGAGCGACCTGCTGTTTGTGAGACTGCACATCGATTTGATCGTCAAGTTCACGCTCAGCGCGACCATTGCCGTCGCCATCTGGGAGCAGTTCAAGCAGGCCTGGCGCACGCGGATGTACGAGAACCTGGCGCACAAGATCAAGAAGGCGATCGACAAGGCGGTCCGGACAGTGGGTGCCGGGGGAACGTCGGCGGCGACGTCCGCCTATCGGGTGCTGGTAGAGGACCTCACCGCGCTGCTCGGGCCATTGGCACCGTTTCTGGCGGGTCACTCCGCGGATCACGGCTGGATCGATTCGCTGGCCGCG
>DAINBM010000184.1:0-5701 GCA_036732965.1 Caulobacteraceae bacterium
GGGCCGGATCCTGTGGCACCACGGCGATGGCGCGGCGCAGTTCCGACTGGCGCACGGTGGCGATGTCGGTCCCGTCCACGGTGATCCGCCCGGCGTCCAGATCGTAGAGCCGCTGCAGCAGCTTGACGAAGGTGGACTTGCCCGCACCCGTCGGGCCGACCAGCGCCACCCTTTCCCACGGCTGGAGGGTCAGGTCGAAGCCGTCATAGACCGGCGTGCCCTGGCCCTGGTAGCGGAAGCTGACACCTTCGAACCGGATCAGGCCCAGCTTCGGGGCAAAGGGGGCCGGGGTCTGCGGATCCAGGATCTGGGGTGGCTGGCGCATGTAGGCCGCCACGTCCATGGTATCGTCCAGCCCCCGCTGCATGGCGCGGAAGATCTCGCCGAAATTGCGCAGATAGCCGGACATGAGCATGAAGGCGGTGACGGCGAAGGCCACGTCCCCGGGGCTGGCCTCGCCCCGCGCCCAGCGTCCGACCATCAGCGCCGTCAGCCCCGCCTGCAGGCTGATCAACAGCAGGTTCTGGGCAAGACCCATGATGTTGAAGCGGTTCCAGGTGGCGGTCATGGCCTGCCGCCAGCGGGTGGTGGTCTGGCCGAAGCGCTCCACCTCCCGGGCCTCGGCACCGAAGCTCTTCACCGCGGCATTGCCGGCAATGGCATCGGCCAGGACCGCGCCGATCTCGCTGTCGAGGCGGTTGGAACGGAGATTGGCGGGACGGATATAGGTCTGCGTCATCCAGATGTTCACCCCCATGTAGGCGGCCACCATGACGCCCGTGAACAGTCCGGCCAGCGGCCAGCGCAGGCCGATGGAGATGGCGAGGCCGACCAGCACCATCACAGTGGGCCCCAGCATCAGCAGCGTGGCATCTGACACGGCGTCGAAGCCCCACATGGCCCGGCTCACCCGCCGCACCGTGGCCCCGGCAAAGGTGTTGGCGTGCCAGTCGGCGGAATAGTCCTGCACCCGGGCAAAGGCCGCACGGACGATCCGCTCCATGCTTCGGGCATAGAAGCTGTTGCTGGTGCGGAAGGCCACGGTGCGAACCAGCGAGAACACGACATAGAGGGCCGACAGGGTCGCCCAGGCCGTCCAGGCTTCCGAGGCCGTGCGGACGGGACGCGACACCACGTCCACCAGCCGACCGGCCGCGGTGGGGATGGTCAGGTCCGCGAGGGTGGCGACGAACATCAGGGCCAGGATGGCCGCGAACTGCAGGGGCAGGCGGGTCCAGTAGGTGACGATGAACCCCATCACCTTGCGATTGGTCAGGGGCTGGCGTCGCCGCCGCTCCTCCGGATCGTCCGTCTCATCCCAGTTGTCCGCCATGCCCGGGTCTATAGGCCAAACCGCCCGGCGTTGGAACCGCAGGGGCGTGGCATCGGCGCGCGAACCCGGGCCGGGGGTGGCGCCCGTTTCCCGGGCGCGCTAGAAGCCCTCATGCTCGTAGTGCGACCTGCAGGACCCGGGGACTTTGACGCCCTGATGGAAATGGCGGTGCTGTCGGGGCGGGGCTTCACCAGCCTGCCCACCGATGCCCCGACCCTCGAGGCGCGTCTGGAGATCTCCGCCGCCAGTTTCGGCGCGACCCGGGCCCCGCTGGAATGCTGGTACACCCTGATGCTGGAGGACGACGCCACCGGCGAGGTGGCCGGCGTGGCGGGGGTGAAGGCCGGGGTGGGGCTGAAGCGGCCGCACTTCTCCTTCCGGGTCATGACGATGGCGCAGAGCTCGCCGACCCTGAACCTGCGCTTCGACCATCAGGCCCTGGTGCTGGTGAACGAGTGTTCCGGCTGGTCGGAGGTGGGCTCCCTGTTCCTGAAGCCGGAGCGGCGCAGCGGCGGGGCCGGGCGGCTGCTGGCCCAGTCCCGCTATCTGCTGATCGGGTCCGAGCCGACGCGATTCGCCGACACGGTCCTGGCGGAGCTGCGCGGCTGGTTCGACGACGATGGCACCTGTCCCTTCTGGGAGACGGTGGGCCAGAAGTTCTTCCGCCTGCCCTTCGACGAGGCGGACCTGATGAGCGCCTCGAGCGACGGTCAGTTCATCCTCGACCTCGCCCCCCGCCATCCGATCTATGTGGAGCTCCTGCCGGACCGGGTGCGGGAGTGCATCGGCCGCGTCCACCGGGAGGGGGAGCCCGCCCGGGCCATGCTGGAGGCGGAGGGCTTCCGCTTTTCCGGCCTGATCGACATCTTCGATGCGGGCCCGACCGTGTCCTGCCGCCGGGACGACATCGCCACGGTGCGCGGGGCCGTCGAACGGCTGGTGAAGGTGGTGGACCGGGTGGAGGGGGCCATGGCGCTGGTCTCCACCGCCGAGCTTTCGCGCTTCCGCGCCGTGCGGACCCTGGCCGCGACGGGGGACGAATTCGTCCGCATCGATGCAGCCTCCGCCCGGGCGCTGCAGGTGGAGACGGGCGACCGAGTGAGGGTGCGGCTATGACAGGCGAGCTTTTCATCGACGGAACCTGGCGCGCCGGCCGCGGCGGGGCGCTGATCTCCACCGATCCGGCCACGGGCCGGGTGGTGTTCGAGGGGGGCGGTGCCTCGGCGGAGGATGCGGCGGATGCGGTGACCGCGGCCCGGAAGGCCGGCGAGGCCTGGGCGGACACATCGCTGGACGCGAGGATCGAGACCGCACGCCGCTACAAGGCGATCCTGCAGGCGAAGGCCGAGGACATGGCCCGCGCGATCGCCGAGGAAACCGGCAAGCCCCTGTGGGAGACCCGCACGGAACTCGCCTCCATGGCGGGGAAGGTGGACATCTCCATCCGCGCGGTGACGGAGCGGACAGGCGCCCGGGAGGCGGCCACCGCGTTCGGTCGGGCCGTGCTGCGCCATCGGCCGCACGGGGTGATGGCCGTGCTGGGGCCCTTCAACTTCCCCGGGCACCTACCCAACGGCCACATCGTCCCCGCCCTGCTGGCCGGGGACACGATCGTCTTCAAGCCGTCGGAGGAGACCCCCAGGGTCGGCCGCCTGATGGCAGAGGCCCTGGCCGAGGCCGGCGTCCCCGCCGGTGTCTTCAACCTGATCCAGGGGGGGCGCGAGGCCGGGGCGGCGCTGCTGTCGCAACCCATTGACGGCCTGCTGTTCACCGGCTCCGCGGCGGCCGGGGATTTCTTCCGCCGCCAGTTCATCGACCGGCCGGAGGTGATCCTGGCCCTCGAGCTCGGCGGCAACAATCCGCTGGTGGTGTGGGATGCCGATCCGGAGATCGCCGCCCAGCACATCGTCCAGTCGGCCTTCATCACCACCGGGCAGCGCTGCTCCTGCGCCCGACGGCTGATCCTGCCGGAGGGCAAGACAGGGGACGCCATCCTCGAGGCGACGGTTGCCCTGGCCGCGCGGCTGGTGGCCGGGCCCTTCGACGGGGCGGTGGAGCCCTACATGGGTCCCC
The DNA here is from genome assembly GCA_036732965.1 of Caulobacteraceae bacterium. Classification (GTDB taxonomy): domain Bacteria; phylum Pseudomonadota; class Alphaproteobacteria; order Caulobacterales; family Caulobacteraceae; genus CAIMFV01. Next base: position 3,407 of record DAINBM010000184.1, read on the forward strand.
TGATCTCCGCCCGTGCCGCAAGGACGGCAATGACGCAGTTTGCCCGTCTGGTGCAGCAGGGCGGGCGGGTGATCCGTCCGCTGGAGGGGATCGACGGCCTCTCCGACGCCTTCGTGTCGCCCGCGATCCTCGATGTGGACGGCGTCGACGGGATCGAGGACGAGGAGATCTTCGCCCCGGCCCTGCAGGTGCGCCGCGCCGCCACGTTCGATGAGGCGATCCGGCTGGCCAATGACACCCGCTATGGTCTGTCCGCCGGCCTGATCGGGGGGGGCGAGGCCTTGTGGACCCGCTTCCTGTCCCGGATCCGGGCGGGGGTGGTCAACTGGAACCGGCCCACCACCGGTGCCGCGGGGGACATGCCGTTCGGCGGCCTTGGCAGTTCCGGCAATCACCGGCCGAGCGCCTATTATGCCGCCGACTACTGCGCCTATCCGGTGGTGAGCTTCGAGGCCGAACGCCCTGCGCCGCTGCTGGCGGAGATCAAGGGCCTGCGCCCGTGACAGGCGCGGTGGAAGCCAATGCCGACGGCCTGGTCGGGCCGACCCACAGCTTTGCTGGCCTGTCGCCGGGAAACCTGGCCAGCGCCGGAAATGCCGGCCTTGTCTCCTCCCCCCGCAGCGCGGTGAAGGAGGGGGTCGCCAAGATGAAGCAGCTGGCGGACCTCGGCCTGCCCCAGTTCGTCCTGCCGCCCGCCGCGCGGCCCGATCTCGACTTCCTGCGCGCCCTGGGATTTGCCGGGAGCGATGCGGCGGTGCTGGAGCGGGCCTGGAAGGATGCACCCCTGCTGGCGGCGGCGGCGGCGTCCGCCTCGTCCATGTGGGCCGCCAACGCGGCCACGGTCACCCCATCGGTGGATGCGGCGGACGGACGGGTGCATTTCACCCCGGCCAATCTGCTCACCAACCTGCACCGCAGCCTGGAGCACCGGCAGACCGGGCGGGCGCTGGCCCGGCTGTTTCCGGATCCGACCCGCTTCGCCGTGCATGATGCGCTGCCGGAACAGCCCCACTTCGCCGACGAGGGGGCCGCCAACCATGTCCGCCTCTGCGCCGACCACGGGGATCCCGGGGTGAACCTGCTGGTCTATGGCCGGGAGGCGTACGAGGGCTGGGACGGCCGGTTCCCCGCCCGCCAGACCCTGGAAGCGTCGCAGGCCGTGGCCCGCCGTCACGGGGCCGCCCGGGCGGTGTTTCCGCGCCAGTCCCGCCAGGCCATTGCCGACGGGGCCTTCCACAATGACGTGGTCTGCGTCGGGGCCCGGACCTGCCTGTTCTTTCACGCGCACGCCTTCGAGGACACGGCGGCCATGCGCGCCAGCGTCTCCCGCGCCGCCGACCGCTTGTTCGAGCCGGTATTCGTGGAGATTTCCGACCAGGACCTGCCCTTTGCCGATGCGGTGAAGAGCTATCTGTTCAATTCCATGCTGATCCAGCGCCCGGATCAGGACCGCCTGACCCTGGTCGCGCCGGTGGAGGTGCGCGAGACCGCCACCGCTCGCCGGGTGACGGAGGTGCTGGTGGCCTCCAATGGTCCCATCGGCGAGGTGATCTTCGTCGATGTGCGCCAGAGCATGCGCAATGGCGGCGGTCCCGCCTGCCTGCGGCTGCGGGTGGTGCTGACCGAGGCGGAACTCGCGGCCACGAACCCGGCCCAGCGGGTCGATGATGTCCTGGTGGCCCGGCTGAACGCCTGGGCCGACCGGCACTATCGCGAGACCCTGTCGGTGGCCGATCTGGCCGATCCGTCCCTCGTGGTCGAGGCCAGCACGGCCCTGGACGCGCTGACCGGGATCCTCGACCTCGGGTCCGACTTCTATCCCTTCCAGCGGGTCTGAGGCGATGAGCCAGACCGCCTATCACCATGCCGGTGGGCAGCCGGACCGCTGGGACTTCCTGTCCCTGGCCGCCTGCGGCCTGATCTGGGGCACCACCTGGCTGGTGCTGAAGTTCCAGCTGGGGTCGCTGAGCCCGGTGGTGTCGATCATGTACCGCTTCATTGCCTCGGGGCTGCTGATCTTCCCGGTCAGTCGGCTGCAGGGGCAGAGGCTCCGCCTGACCCGGCGGGAGCACGGGCTCGCCGCGGCCCAGGGCGTCCTGGTGTTCGGTGTCGGCTATGTGATGGTCTATGCGGCGGAGGAACACGCCCCCTCCGCCCTGGTGGCGGTGGTGTTTGCGAGCCTGTCGCTGGTCAATACCGGCCTGTTCCGGCTGGTGCTGGGGCAGAGGGCGGCCCGTGGCGCCTGGCTCGGGGCTGGGCTCGGTGCCGTCGGGGTGGCCTGCCTGTCGGCGGGTC
>DAINBM010000185.1:0-5689 GCA_036732965.1 Caulobacteraceae bacterium
CCAGGAGGCTGGTCCCGGTCAGGCTGGCATCGGCCAGCGAACTGGCCGCCGCCGTCGTCCGGCTGGCCCACCAGCCGATGGCGAGGGACACGGCCAGCACGAGGGCGGTGAGGACCAGCGTGCGCACGACCCCCAGCCGGGTGATCTTCGGCGCGTGGCCGTGGTCGCCCCTCAGCCAGTACCACCAGCCATAGAACTGCACGATGACGAAGAAGACCTGCAGGCCCGAGCTGAAATAGAGATGCGCGGACAGGAACACGCCGAGATAGAGCGCCGTCCCGATGATACCCGTGGGATAGAGCCAGATGCTGCGGAACACGCACAGGACCACGCTCACCACCGTGAACAGGGTTGCCGCCATTTCGAGTGGGCTCATGCGCCGTCCAGTCCTGTCGGACCGCGGTCCGGAAGGGAGAGACTAGCCGCTGGGCCCGGTCGATGCGAGGGGCTAGCGGGGCCGGGACCATCGGCCGGAGCGATTCCGGGCTCGCCACCGGCACCGGCGGTGCCGTAACCTGTGCCCCTGATCAGACGCGGGAGAACAGATGACCAGCCTCGCAACCACGATCCTGGCGATGGCGTGGCTGACGGCCACGGCAGCCGGAGCAGCCCCGGAGGGCGCGCAGGGTCCGGCCGACTACGTGGCCCTGGGCAGTTCCTTCGCGGCGGGACCGGATGTGGGCCGCCCGGACCCGGCGGCCCCGCCCCCCTGTGCCCGCTCCCTCGACAACTATGCCCACAAGCTGGCAGCCCGGCGGCACCTGATCCTCGAGGACCGCTCCTGCAGCGGGGCACGGACCGCGGACCTCACCAGCCATCGCCAGTTTGGCCTGTCCCCGCAGATCGAGGGCGTGGGTCCCGGTGTGCGGCTGATCACCGTGACCATCGGCGGCAATGACGTGAGCTATCTGGGAGACCTCGGGGCCCTGTCCTGCCGCAACCAGGGCGGGAGCGGGTGCGCTCCGTCCCCGGACGAGACCCTCGAGGCGCGGTTTGCAACCCTGCGCACCGCCTATGCGGAGCTTCTGGCCCAGCTCCGCACCCGCGCGCCGACGGCCCGGATCGCGGTGGTGGACTATGTGACGATCCTTCCCGATCAGGGCGTCTGCCAGGCCCAGGCCCCGCTGACGGAGGCGGACATGGCCCGGGCCCGGGACAGGGCCGCGCGGTTGCAGAGGCTGACGGCGGAGGTTGCGGCCGCCGCCGGTGCGACCCTCGTGCGGGCCTCCGCTGTCACGGCCGGGCACGATGTCTGTGCCCCGCACCCATGGGTGAACGGCTGGCACGACCCCGGCCCGGGGGGACGCCCTCTGGCCACCTACCATCCCCGCATCGAGGCGATGGAGGCGGTTGCCGCCGAACTTGACCGTGTTCTCCCCCGCGGACTGGACCATTGACGGCGACCCCGCCCGTCCGGGTCGGCGTCATCGGCTTCGGTTATGCCGGACGCACCTTCCACGCGCCCCTGATCGCATCCCTGGACGCGCTGGAGCTCGTGGCTGTCTGCACCACCCGTCCGGAGGCGGCCGCGCCTGTGTGCCCCGGTGCCCGGGTCGTCGCCACGCCCGAAGCCCTGCTGGCCGATCCGGCGGTGGAGCTGGTGGTGATCGCCACCCCCAATGCCCAGCACGCGCCCCTGGCCCTGAGGGCGATTGCCGCGGGAAAGTCGGTACTGGTGGAGAAGCCCTTCGCCCTGGACCGCGCGGAAGCCGAAACGGTGCTGGCCGCCGGTGCCGCGGCGGGCGTGCACGTGGCGGCGTTCCAGAACCGCCGCTGGGACAGCGACTTTCTCACGGTGCGCGCCGCCCTTGCCGAGGGCAGGATCGGTCCCGTTCGCCATTTCGAGTCCCATTTCGACCGGTTCCGGCCGACAGTCCGCGATCGCTGGCGGGAGCAGGACGGCGCCGGTGCCGGGATCTGGTACGACCTCGGCCCGCATCTGATCGATCAGGCCCTGCAGCTGTTCGGCTCGCCCGTGACCGTCAGCGCCCAGATCGCCGGAATGCGCGCGGGAGCCCGCACCGACGACTGGTTCCATGCGGTGCTCAGCTATGATGACCTCCGGGTGGTGCTGCATGCCTCCATGCTGGTGGCCGGCGGCGTGCCCCGGTTCGTCGCCCATGGCGAGGGCGGCAGTCTGGTGAAGGCCGGGGCCGACCGGCAGGAGGCGCAGCTGCTGCGCGGACAAGGGCCCGGGGACGGAGACGGAGACGGAGACTGGGGTCACGATCCGGATCCGTTGCAGGTCTGGGACGCGGATGGTGCCCGGCCACCGGTGCCCGCCCGGCCGGGGGATCAGCGGGAGATCTATCGCCAGCTGGCCGCCGCCATCCGTGGGACGGCCCCCTGCCCGACCTCCGCCGACGAGATCCTGTCGGTCATGGCGGTGCTGGATGCCGGGCGCCGCTCGGCCCGGGAGGGCCGGACGGTGTCCCTCGACGCGGGCCGCTAGCGCACCGGCACCGTATAGTTCAGGCCGAGGCGCCCGCCATCGGCATACAGGGTCTCGCCCGTCACGTAGGACGCGTCGTCAGAGGCGAGGAAGGCGGCAATGGCGGCGATCTCCTCCGGTTCCCCCGCCCGGCCCAGGGGGGTGCGGGACAGGATGCCGCCCAGGGCATCGGGATTGCCGAGGACGGCCTTGCGGGCGAGGTCCGTCATGATCGTTCCCGGCCCGATGCCGCAGACACGGATGTTGTGGGGTGCCAACGCAATGGCGGCATTCCGGGTCAGCTGGTTCAGACCGCCCTTGGACAGGTTGTAGGCGATCAGGTTCGGGATGTTCATGACCGCGTTCACCGAGGACATGTTCAGGACCACCCCCGGACGTCCCGCCGCGATCAGGCGCCGGGCCACGGACTGGGTAGCAAAGACCGCCGCCTTGAGGTTCACGCCCATCACCTGATCGTAGAGGGCCTCGGTAATGGTGAGGATGTCCGCCTGCAGGGCCACCCCGGCATTGTTCAGCAGGATGTCGACCCCGCCCAGCTTGGCATCGCAGCGGTCCAGCACGGCCTCGAAGGCCCCGCGCCCGGTGACGTCACAGGCCTCGAAGCGGGCGTCGAACCCGTCGGCCACCAAGGCCGCGGCGGCGGCAGGGCCCGCATCCCCGGGAAGGTCCACCAGCACAACCCGCGCGCCCTCCTGCGCAAACCGCCGGGCACAGGCCAGGCCGATTCCCTGCGCGCCCCCGGTGACCAGCGCCACCCGTCCGTCCAGTCGCCCTGTCGCCACGCCAAAGTCCTCCCGCCGAGTCGTCGGGTCGGACCGTACCGATCCCTCGGGCGGACGGCCAGTCTTGGCACCCGACCGGTCCCCGGCCATAGTCGATGGAAACACGATCCTGTCGAGGTAACGCCCCCCATGCACCTGCCTGTCATCGGCCTTCTGTCGGCCCTGCTCGTCGCAAGTCTGGCCACCGGTGCGGCCGCGGCCCCCGCGCCGCAGACCCTGCCCCTCTACGCCGTCCCGCCGGCAGGCTGGGAGGCGACCGGCCGCGTGGAGATCACCGAGGGCTGGCCGCCGGACAACCACCGCATGCTGCGCAACGTCACCGCCCCCACCCTCACCGCCTATCTGCCGGATGCGGACAAGGCCACGGGCGTGGGCGTACTGGTCATGCCCGGCGGCGGCTTTGCGGCCTTGTCCATCGACCAGGAGGGGACGGAGGTCGCCCGGTGGCTGGCGGACCGCGGCATTGCCGCCTTCGTGCTGAAATACCGGGTCATCGCCACGCCCGCGGACAAGGGGACCTTCTTCGCCAGCTTCATGAAGGCGCTCGGCAAGGGGTTCGACCCGAATGCCGTCCTCCCGGGCGAGGCCGAGGCCACGGCGGATGGCAAGGCCGCCCTGTCGTTGCTCCAGACGAACGCGGCGCGCTACGGGCTCGACCGGTCGCGGATCGGTGTCCTGGGCTTCTCCGCCGGGGGCTTCATGGCCCTGGCCCTCGGGGCGGATCCGGCCCTGCACCCGGCCTTTGTCGGGGATCTCTACGCCCCGGTGCGCCCAGGCACCGTCGTGCCCACCGGAGCCCCGCCCCTGTTCTCCGCCGTGGCGGCGGACGACCCCCTGTTCGGCAGGTTCACCACGGCGAGCTTCGAGGCCTGGCGGGCCGCCCATGCTCCCGCAGAGCTGCACGTCTATGCCCGGGGCGGACACGGCTTCGGCACCCGCAAGCAGGGCACGACCAGCGATGGCTGGCTGGACGACTTCTACCGCTGGCTGGGCAGCCTCGGCATGACGAAGACCGCCGGGACCGCCCCCTGATCAGGGCTTCAGCCGCTGGGCCGACACCCTTGCCACTCCGGTGAGGGTGAGGTCCGCGGACGACGCCCCCACGCCCACCGTGTAGGCCCCTGCGGCCACGGACCATCCGCGATGGGCCACATCGAAATCGGCCAGCAGTCGGCGGTCTGCGGTCAGGGTCACGGTCTTCGTCTCACCCGGCTTCAGGGCCACCTTCTGGAAGCCCACCAGGCGCAGCAGCGGACCGCCGGGACGCGAGGTCAGATAGGCCTGGGGCGTGTCCATGCCGTCCCGCGCACCCGTATTGGTGACGTCGAAGCGGACCGTCAGGCTCGTACCCCCCTCGACCTTCAGATTCCCATAGGCAAAGCGGCTGTAGCCAAGGCCGTGACCGAACGGGAACAGAGGCGTCAGGTGCTGGCGCGCATACCACCGATAGCCCGTGTCCGATCCTTCCGGATGGGGGGCGTCCACCGCCGTGTTGGGGCGCAGGTCAGCTCCCGGAAGGGCCGGATGCGGCAACTGGGCCAGGCTGGCGGGGAAGGTGATGGGCAGGCGACCCGAGGGGTTCACCTTTCCCCAGATCACGTCGGCGATCACCTCGGCCCCCTTCTGACCGGGGTACCAGGCCTCCATCACCGCGCCGACCTTGTCCAGCCAGGGCATGGCCACCGGTCCGCCGGTCTCCAGCACGACGATGGTGTTGGGATTGGCCGCCGCCACTGCCTCGATCATCGCATCCTGACCGTTGGGCAGGGTCAGGTCCGGGACATCGGCCCCCTCGGCTTCCCAGCGGGTGGCGAAGATGACCACCACATCCGCACGGCGGGCCGCGGCGGCGGCCTGTGAAGGGTATTCGCCACCGTCATAGAGGACCTCCACCGGCCCGGGCGCGGCCTGCTTCAGGGCCACGGTGGGTGCGCCCGCCTGATAGATCACCTTGCCGAAGGTACTGGCCTCGTTCTCCGCGTTCACCGGCAGCGACAGCGCCGGTCCGCCGACGCCCAGCACCTGGGCCGATCCTGCCCCGCTCAGCACGCCGCGGTTGGCATATCCGCCCACCACCAGCACGGTCCGGGCCTTGGCCGTCAGGGGCAGGAGGTCCCCACGGTTCCTCAGCAGCACCAGCCCCTCGGCCTCCGCCCGGCGGGCAACCTCGGCATGGGCGGCGAAGTCGATCTCCGTTCCCCGCCGGGCCGGATGGTCGATGGCCCCGGCGGCAAACAGGCCCCGCAGGATGCGCCGGCTCATGTCCGACAGGCGGGCCGCGGGGATGCGGCCGGCCGCCACCTCGTCCGGCAGCTTGAGGAAGTAGGTCTCCTTGTCGATCTGCTCGCCGCTCTCCTGATCCAGGCCGCTGGCCGCGTCCTTCACCCCATGCACGGCCCCCCAGTCGGACATGACCCAACCGGTGTATCCCCAGTCCCGCTTCAGCACCTTGTTG
>DAINBM010000186.1:0-5689 GCA_036732965.1 Caulobacteraceae bacterium
CGGACCGCGAAATGATGCGCGGAATGATATCGAAGGGGATCAGGCGCTCCGCCGCGTCGGCCTCCCCATACACCGCGAACGTGATGCCGATCCGGCGGAAGAACAGTTCCGCCTGTGCCCGGCGGGCGGCCAGCGTCTCCGGCGGGGTCTGGTCAAGCCAGAGCTTGACCTTTCGGTACAGGGCCCTGACGCCGTCAGGGCTGTCACCGTGCATCTCGTCAAATGGTGTCATTCGAATTCCGGTCCTCGCGTGACCTTGCGCGGCCAGCGACCGGCGGCCACCCCGCCCCCGCCGTCCCGCCGCGCCGCGTGCACGCCTGACGATCTGGTGGGCACTCCGGCGGCGTCCTGCCGCATTCGTGGGCACATGGACCGAGCCGGACGGGGCTTGCGGCCACCGGCCCGCCCCCGCACATTCCCCGCTGTCAGGAGAGCCCCGCCATGATCCGCCTCTACCACTGCATAGATGCCCGCTCGTTCCGCCCCCTCTGGGCCCTCGAGGAAGTCGGCGTACCCTATGAACTGCATCTGCTGCCCTTTCCGCCCCGGGTCCTGTCGAGGACCTATCTGGAGATCAACCCCCTCGGTACGATCCCGGCCTTCTTCGATGGCGAGACCCACATGACGGAGTCTTCGGCGATCGTTGAATATCTTGCCGTCCGATACGGGGCAGACCATCTGGCCGTCGCCTCTGATCATCCGGCCTTCGGCCGGTATCTCAACTATCTGCATTTTGGCGAAGCCACCCTCACCTTCCCCCAGACCCTCGTCCTGCGCTACAGCCGTCTCGAGCCTCAGGAGCGTCGCCAGCCGCAGGTGGCGCAGGATTACCGCAAGTGGTTCCTGGCCCGGCTGCGAGGGCTGGAACAGGCGCTGGACGAGCGGGACTGGCTCTGCGCAGACCGGTTCACCGGCGCGGACATCTCCGTGGGCTACGCCCTGCTGCTGGCCCAGTCCCTCGGCATCTCCGAAGCCTTCACCCCGCGCCTCGCAGCCTACTGGGACAGGCTGCAGGCGCGGGACGGCTTTCAGCGGGCCAAGGCCGCCCAGGCGAAGGCGGCCGATGATGGCGGCATCGGCCCCACGTTCCGGGCCTCCTGAAGCCCGGCGCGGGGCACCCGCCGCCTACTGATCGTAGCCCGGCAGTTGGCGGTCCAGCTTGCGCAGGAAACCCGGCCAGGCCAGCTTGCCGACCGAGCCGATGCCCCCGGCCCCGGACTGGCGAGCAGCCTCGGCCTGGGCGTCCTCCGGAGCGATCAGCACATGATCGCGCCCCCCGCTGAGCGCAGCCACCTGCTGGGCGCAGGCCCGCTCCAGGAAGAACATCTGCAGCCAGGTGGCCGCTGCCGACGGACCCGCTGACAGGGTGCCGTGATTGCGCAGCAGCAACAGCGGCTTGTCGCCGAGGTCGGCCACGATCCGCTCCCGCTCATCGAGGTTCAGGGCCACACCCTCATAGTCGTGATAGGCGAGGCTCTTGGCCACCAGCAGGGCGTTCTGGCTGATCGGCAGCAGACCCTCCTTCTGGGCCGAGACGCCGACGCCCGCGTCGGTGTGCAGGTGCATCACGCACAGGGCATCCTCCCGCGCGGCATGGATCGCCGAATGGATGGTGAAACCCGCCGGATTGATGAAATAGGGCGTCTCCTGAACGATGCTGCCCTCGAGATCGACCTTCACGAGGGACGAGGCGGTGATCTCCTCGAAGAACAGACCATAGGGGTTGATCAGGAAGTGATGCTCCGGCCCGGGGACCCGCATGGAGATGTGCGTGAAGATGGCATCGTCCCATCCGTGCAGGGCGACCAGCCGATAAAGTGCGGCCAGCTCCACCCGCGCGGTCCATTCCGCCTCCGAGACCTGCCCCTTCAGAGACCGGATCCCGGTCAAAGATCCATCCGCCATGGTCGTTCTCCCGCATTGCCGCCGCCCATTGGCGGTCATCGCCGAGACCGTCGCGCCGCGACGCACCGCCGTCAAGCGGCGAGCCACGCCGAGCCCGGTCGTTTCACCGGGTTAAACTCCTTTTCACAGGCATGCGTCAGAGTATGGCGCTATATGTTCTGCCTGTTCTCCGGCTCCGGGACTCAATGACCGCTGCGCAAGCCTTTCTGGACGAACTGCCGACACTGATCGCGCCACGCACCACGGGTGACCGGGAACGGCTGCTGATGGCCGTCGCCGATCTGTGCGACCGGGCCAATCTGGCGGGCGAACCCCTGTCCAGCCGGGCCGAGATCAACAGCCTGCTGCAGGACATCTTCCTCAATCTGATTGCCACCGCGGAGCGCGACCTGCGGCGGCGTCTGGCCGAGCGTCTGGGGCGGGCCAGCTGGGCACCCCACGGTCTGGTGACCATCCTCGCCCTCGACGAGATCGAGATTGCCCGGCCGGTGATTGCCGCCTCGCCGGTCCTGACCGAGAACGACCTCCTGAAGGTGCTCATCGAAGCCACGCTGGAACACCAGATCGAGGTGGCACGTCGCCCGGACCTTCCGGCACGGGTGGTCGATGCCATCATCGAGGAAAGCCAGCCCCTCGTCATGGCGGCCCTCGCCGACAACCAGACCGCCCAGATGGGCATTGCACAGCTGACACGGATGGTCGCGGCGTCGAGACGTCTCGCTGCCCTGCGCTCCTCCCTCGTCCGGCACCCCAAGCTGACCGTCGATCTCGCCTATGCCCTCTATGCCTGGGTCGGCGAAACCCTTCGGGCGGCGATCGTGGCCCGGTTCCGTATCGATGAAGACAAGCTGAACGAGATCATCGCGGCCATCGTGCGCGATCAGCGGGCGGGGGACGAGCAGTCGCCGCGCATCGCCCCGGACCAGCCCAGCCAGTCCGAGCTGGATCTCGAACAGCAGCTGATCACCAAGCTTGATGCGGCGGGGCAGCTCCGCCCCGGCTATCTGCTGCGGGCGCTGCGCGAGGGCAAGCTGTCGCTGTTCAAGGCGTCTCTCGCCCGCCTGGGCGGATTCCCGCGGGAGGCCGTGGACCTGGCCATAGAGAGCGGTCGGGCGGATCTTCTGGCGCTGGCCTGTGCCGCGGTCGGCATCGATCGCAGCGTGTTCCCCACCCTGCACCGGCTGATCACCGACCTGATGGGACGCCGCATCATCTCGAGCCCGGCCACACAGGGCGATGTCATCGCCGCTTTCGCCGAGACGCCGGAGACCGCGGCCCGGATCTTCCATGACCGGGTCGCCCGCCTGATGCGGCCGGCAGGCTGACGCGGGGAAAGCCTTGACGCCGCGCCGGCGAACTCGCTTGCTGCGCTGTCCCGCAGAAGGTCCCGCCGCTTGACCCATTCGTCTCCGATACAACGCCTCGCCTTCGTCGCCAGCGACCGCCCCGAAGCGATCGAGGCACAGGCCCGGCTCACGGCGCTTTACGGCGGCCACACCCTTGATGAGGCGCAGGTCGTGGTGGCGCTGGGCGGCGACGGCTTCATGCTGGAGACGCTGCATCGCACCCTTTACGCGCCGCGCCCCATATACGGCATGAACCGCGGCTCGCTCGGCTTTCTGATGAACGAATATGCGGAAGGCGGCCTGCTGGAGCGGATCAACACTGCGGAACGGGCCGTGATCCACCCCCTGTCCATGACCGTGATCGACGCCCAGAGACGCAATCACCGGGCGCTCGCGATCAACGAGGTGTCGATGCTCCGGCAGACCCGCCAGACCGCCAAGCTCCGCCTGTCGATCGACGGAACCGTGCGGATGGAGGAACTTGTCTGCGACGGGGTGCTGGTGGCGACCCCGGCTGGCTCCACGGCCTACAACCTGTCGGCCCACGGCCCGATCATTCCCCTGACGGCGCAGGTGCTGGCCCTGACTCCCATCAGCGCCTTCCGTCCCCGGCGGTGGCGTGGCGCCCTCCTGCCCCACACGGCCCGGGTGACGGTGGAGGTGATCGAGGCGGACAAGCGCCCGGTGAGCGCCGTGGCGGACAATTTCGAAGTCCGGGACGTGCGCGAGGTGCACATCTCGGAAAACCGGGACCTGAACCTGACGATGCTGTTCGACGCCGGGCGCAGCCTTGAGGAGCGGGTCCTCGCGGAACAGTTCTCAGCCTGACACCGCAGGACGCAAGGCCGCGGGCACCTTTTAGCGATGATTACAACTTCTTAAACCTGACGCAGGACAAGCTAACGCGGTTGACACGTCGCAACGTTGCCACGCCAAGCCACGGACCCGCGACGATGCGCACTCCGGGTTGAAGAGGACGGCCGAGATGGAAGATCAGACTCCCCCGCCCAAGGCCACCGTTCCGCCGAACCTGCTGAAGGCGCGCCTGGCGCCCCGGCTCGGCGTTCTGAACCCGGATGCCCTGGCCAAGGCGGAAGCCGCGCTCAAGAGCCTGTCGACAAACTTCGCCCAGTGGCTGAACGACGAGATCCAGAAGCTCGAGGCGGCGCGGGCCGCGATCACGACCCGCGGCATGTCGAGCGAGACGGCCGACCAGCTCTATGCTCACGCCCATGACCTGAAGGGGCTTGGCACCACCTACGAGTTCCCGCTGGTCACCCGTGTCGCGGGCTCCCTCTGCAAGCTGATGAACGACCGTGACCACCGCCCGTTCCTGCCGCTCGCGCTGATCGATGCCCATATCGACGCGATCCGCGCCATCGTACGGGAGGACATGCGGCCCTCCGACCACCCGGTGGGCACGGCCCTGGCCAGCGACCTCGAGACCCGGGTCAGCGCCTATACGCCGACGGACGCGAGATCCTCCTCCACCGCCCCGTAACCGGCGTCAGGCGGGATCACGAGGACCTGCCCGGTCTCACGCCGCTCGACCCATGGTGTCACGACAACCCCGGGACGGGCCAGTGCGGCCGTCTTGGCCGCCGCCGAGTCGCGGCTCTCCGCCAGCAGCTTCAGATTCATCCGGGTCGGGAAGATGATCGTGCGATGTCCCTCGGCCGCGAGGGCCAGGGCCGCATCGGGCTCGATCCACTCCGCATCCACGGTTTCGTGACCGTCACAGACGGCCAGCTGGTCCGCAGGCGCAGCCGCAAGGAAGAAGTGGGTATCGAACCGCTTGGGCATCATCACCGGCGTGATCCAGCGCGCAAACGGCGTGAGGGACGGCAGGTCGAGCTTGAGACCGAAATCAGCGACCAGATCAAAGAAGGACGCTTCCCCCCGGGCGACCGCGCTGCGAGCCTCCACGGCCTCGTGCGCACCGGCCCAGATCGCCCCGTCCGCCGTGCGGGCCAGCAGTATCCCCGCCTCTTCATAGGCCTCGCGGATCGCGGCAATGCGCAGGGTCCGCTCCGCCAGATCGTACCGCTCCCAGCCGAGTACGCGATCGGCCCAGGCCTCGTCGCCGTCGGAGGATTCGGTCTTGCCGCCTGGAAACACCAGGGCCCCGGAAGCGAAGTCGATCTGATGGTGCCGCTTGACCATCAGGACTTCGAACGACGGAAGGTCGCGGACCAGCAGGATGGTCGCGGACAGGCGGGGCTCGGGCGGTGATGCAGTCTGGGTCATGATCCCAGCCTAGCACTCCTCCCCGGCGTGAAAAGCGGTAGTTTCGCAAGCGCCCGCGGCGGTTTCAGGCGGCTCCCGCGAGGGGCTGCCGACGATCCCTCCGGCGGGCATTCAACAGGTCGAGGCGATCCAGCAGATAGTCCAGATCCTCTCGGGGCGCGCCGTGTGCCTGGGACAAGAACCGCTGCAGC
>DAINBM010000187.1:0-5681 GCA_036732965.1 Caulobacteraceae bacterium
GGCGTCTCGCAGGAACAGGTTGAAGCGGGTGAAGGCCGGGGGGCGGTCCTGGGGTACGTAGCTCTTCAGAGCCACGACGGACGGCAGCTGCATCTCGAAGGACGGGGACCGGACCATCTGGTCGTAGGTGGAGACGACCTCCACCCGGTCGAGGAACACCGCCTTGATCACCTCCTGCCAGGGCCAGGTGGAGAGGGGATAGTAGGACAGCGGCCGGAAATCGGCGTTCAGCACCAGGGCGGGCCAGCCGGACGGCGGACGGTCGAGGACCTTCATTGCGGGGTCGCCCCGAAGGGGGCATCCGGCCCGGCGAGACGGCCTCGGAGCGTGACAGCGGAGAACCTGAAGGCAGAGCTCCTTCTAGCTGTAGAACCGCATGCCCGGAGAACCTCGGGATCACAGGGGCCCCGTCATTCACCGACAAGACCATTATGGCCGATTCTAAGACGCTGGGATGACGGATTGCGCAGGCGTCGCCTCGCCCCGCTTCAGCGCCCCGTAATAGGCCCACAGGAGATGCGCGGCGACGCCGCGATACGGCCGCCAGGCCTCGGCGGTGCCGTAGAGCACCTTTTCCGCCGCCCGTTCCGCGTGCCCCGCCGCCACCCGGTGGGCCTCCTGCAGGGCCACATCGCCGGCGGGAAAGACATCCACCCGGCCGTGGCAGAACATCAGATAGGTCTCTGCCGTCCAGCGCCCGACCCCCTTGAGGCTCATCAGCGCCGCCACGGCTTGCGGGTCGTCCAGCCGGTCCAGACCGTCGAACTCGATCCGTCCCTCGACCACGGCCTCGGCCAGTCCAAGGGCATACCGGGCCTTGGGCGCAGACAGGCCGAAGTGCCTCAAGGTCTCCACATCGCGGGCGAGGACCGCTTCCGGGGTCACCGCCCCCAGCCCCGCCTCCACCCGTCGCCAGATGGCGGCGGCCGACGCGATGGAGACCTGTTGTTCGACGATCATCTTCAGCATCCCGGAAAATCCGCCGGGCCGGTGGCGCCAGGGGAACACCGGCACCGCAGCGTGGGCCCGGGCCAGGGCCGGGTCCCGCGCCGCCAGCCATCGCCGGGCTTCGGCGATGGCGGCGGGCGAGGTCCGCTCCGATCCGGCCGCGGTCGCGTCTTCGGGGGAGGACGGCGCAACCACCGGGGCCGGAGGGCGAACCTCCCGGTCATTCGGGGAGGACGGACCGGATGCGGGGGAACCGGGACGGTCGGGCGAGCGGGTCATGACCCAGCCTAACCCGTGCAGGCCGGCGACGCGAGGTCGCCGGAGGGTCGAGGCCCTACAGGCCGGCGGTGGCCCCGGCGGTGGCGAGCCCGAGAGCGAGCAGCATCAGGACGCCCGCGCGGTCGAACATCCGCTCGACCGTGCGGATCACCAGGGTACGGGCCTTGTCTTGCGTGGTCATGGACATATCCCCAAGGATCGGGATCTGCAGGGCCTTCGGACCATTCCTCGGCCGCCGCTCGATCTTGACGATGCTTAGATAGCAACCCATCTGAACGCTGTCAAGATGATCTTTACGGCGTTCATATATCGTCCTAGACATAGGGCGTACAAAGGATTACCCGCGTGACCGACACCCTCCCCCCGGAAACAGATGCCCCCGAGAATCGCCCCTACCACCACGGCGATCTCAGGCGCGCGCTGATCGAGGCGGCACGGGCGATCGTCGTGCGCGACGGGGCCCAGGCCCTGTCCCTGCGGGGCGTGGCGCGGGAGGCCGGGGTCTCGCCCGCCGCGCCCTATCACCACTTCAAGGACAAGCAGGAACTGGTGCTGGCCGTGGGCAAGCTGGGCTTCGAGGAGCTGGGCGAGGTCATGGAGGTGGAGATCCGTCGGGTCGGCGGCACGGTGGCCGACCGGATCACCGCCATCGGCGTGGCCTATGTGCTCTTTGCCCGGGACAATCCGGCCCTCTACCGGCTGATGTACGACTGCAGCCGGAACATGGAGGCCCTGCCCCCGGAGATGCACGAGAAGGAGCACTCCGCCTATGCCATCGTCCGCAACGCCATGATCGAGGCGGGGCGGGCGTCGCCGGACAGCGAGATCGACGTGGAACTGGCCACCGTCGCGGCCTGGTGCTCGGCCCACGGCATCGCCGAAATGGGGGGCTTCGCCCAGTTCGCCCCGCTGAAGGAGGCCCTCGGCGGCGAGCTCAACTTCTATCGGGAACTGTTGCGGCGCACCGGAAACTTCCAGGCGCGCTGAGGCCGCCGTGGCACGCGAATGGGTCACCCGGTTTGCCCCCTCGCCCACGGGCGAACTTCATCTGGGCCATGCCTATTCCGCCTTGACGGCCTGGGACGCCGCCGTCGCCTCAGGCGGGCGGTTCCTGCTGCGGATCGAGGACATCGACAGCACCCGCGTGCGCCCGGCGTTCGAGGCAGCGATCTTTGCGGATCTGGCGTGGCTGGGGATTGTCTGGGACAGGCCGGTGCTGCGGCAGTCGGACCACCTGGACGACTATCATGCCGCGCTTGAGGACCTGGCGGCCAGGGGCCTGATCTACCGCTGTTTCCGGACCCGGGCGGATGTGGCGTCCGAGATCACCCGCGCCCCGCATGGCCCCTCCGGCCCCGTCTTCGTGGGCGGCCCGCTGCCGGCGGACGAGGAGGCTGCCCGTCTCGCCCGCGGGGAGGCCTTTGCCTGGCGTCTGTCCCTCGAGGCCGCACGACGACATCTGGGCGCGGCGGCCGCGGCCCTCACCTTCCAGGAAGAGGGTCGGGGCCCGATGGGTGAGCGGGGCACGATCCGGGCCGAGCCGGAACGGCTGGGTGACATCGTCCTCGCCCGCAAGGACGTGGGCGTGGCCTATCATCTGGCCGTGGTGATCGATGATGCCCGGCAGGGGGTCACCCACGTGATCCGCGGCTGCGACCTGTTCGAGGCGGCGCATGTCCAGCGGCTGCTGCAGGCCCTGCTCGGCCTGCCCACGCCCACCTACCAGCACCACGCCCTGTTGATGGGGGCGGATGGCAAGCGGCTGGCGAAGCGCAACGGGGCCCCGGCCCTGCGGGCCCTGAGGGAGGCGGGGGAAACGGTGGAGGATGTGCGCCGCCGGATCGCCGACGCCCTGACCGGGTGCTAGCGGGTGGGAACCGGGGTCTCGCCGCGATAGTCGTAGAAGCCGCGGCCCGCCTTGCGACCCAGCCAGCCGGCTTCCACGTACTTCACCAGCAGCGGACAGGGCCGGTACTTGGAGTCCGCCAGACCGTCGTGCAGCACGTTCATGATGGCCAGCACCGTGTCGAGGCCGATGAAATCGCCCAGTTCCAGCGGCCCCATGGGATGGTTGGCTCCGAGCTTCAGCGCCGTGTCGATGGCGTCCACCGTGCCCACGCCCTCATACAGGGTATAGATCGCCTCGTTGATCATCGGCACCAGCACCCGGTTGACGATGAAGGCGGGAAAATCCTCGGCATTGGCAGTGGTCTTGCCCAGCGACCGGGCGAACCCCACCGCGTTTTCGTAGGTGGCCGGATCCGTGGCGATACCCCGGATGATCTCGACCAGCTTCATCAGCGGCACCGGATTCATGAAGTGCAGGCCGATGAACTTCTCCGGACGGTCGGTGACCGAGGCCAGCCGGGTGATGGAGATGGATGATGTGTTGGACGCCAGCAGCGTGTCCGGCCGCAGGTGATCCGTGAGAGACCGGAAGATGGTCTTCTTCACCGACTCATCCTCGGTCGCGGCCTCGATCACCAGATCGGTATCCCCAACCTCGGCGGTTGTGACGGCCGCAACGATCCGGGGAACCGCGCTCTGCAGCGCATCGACCGTGATCATGCCGCGGGCGGCCTGACGGTTCATGTTCCGCTCGATGGCCGCGAGGCCCGCGGAGATGCGGTCGGCGGACACGTCGTGCAGCCGCACGGAATAGCCCGCCAGCGCGCAGACATGGGCGATACCTGCACCCATCTGACCTGCACCGATCACGCCTACCGTCTTGATCTCAGCCATTCCAACGCCTCGCCACCGACATCACGCCGGACCTGTACTGATCTGGGGCAGATCTTGCCTGCCTATCGTTAAGGCTTTGCTGCGATGCAAACAAGGGGCCGGACCTGCAGCCGCCGTCGTTCGCTCCTGCGGCCTTGCTCGGGCCCGCCCCTGCCGGCTCAGGCGCGAACGAGTTCGCGCATGGCCCGGTCGAGGCCGTCCAGGGTGAGCGGGAACATCCGCTCTCCCATGATCTGGCGCATCACCGAGATCGACTGGGTGTGGTCCCAGTACCGCTCCGGGGTCGGGTTCAGCCAGACGCAGCTCGAATAGATCTGCATCACCCGGTCCATCCAGATGGCCCCCGGCTCCTCGTTCCAGTGCTCCACAGATCCACCGGGATAGGTGATCTCATAGGGGCTCATCGTGGCATCGCCGACGAATATCACCTTGTAATCGTGAGGAAACTTGTGGAGCACGTCCCAGGTGGGGATCTTCTCGACATCCCGGCGACGGTTGTCCTTCCACACGGCCTCGTACAGACAGTTGTGGAAATAGAAGAACTCCAGGTTCTTGAACTCCGTCCGGGCGGCGGAGAACAGCTCCTCGCAGAGCTTGATGTGGCTGTCCATGGATCCGCCGATGTCGAAGAACAGCAGGACCTTGATCTTGTTGCGACGCTCCGGACGCATGACGATGTCGAGATAGCCCTGGCGGGAGGTGGCATTGATCGTGCCGCCCAGATCCAGTTCGTCCGGCGCGCCCTCGCGGGCGAACTTGCGCAGGCGGCGCAGTGCCACCTTGATGTTTCGGGTGCCGAGTTCGACCGAATCATCGAGGTTCTTGTATTCGCGCTTGTCCCAGACCTTCACCGCCTTGCCGTGGCGACCCTTGTCCTGGCCGATGCGAACCCCTTCGGGGTTGTAGCCGTTGGCCCCGAACGGAGAGGTCCCGCCGGTGCCGATCCACTTGTTGCCGCCCTCGTGCCGCTCCTTCTGCTCCTTCAGGCGCTCCTGCAGGGTCTCCATGAGCTTCTCGAAGCCGCCCAGTGCCTCGATCTGGGCCTTTTCCTCGTCGGTCAGGAACTTCTCGGTGAGCTTCTTCAGCCAGTCGGCCGGAATCTCGGACACCAGATCCTCGTCGACCCGCTCGAAGCCCTTGAACACATGGGCGAAGACCCGGTCGAACTTGTCGAGGTTGCGCTCGTCCTTCACCAGGGTCGAGCGCGACAGGTAATAGAAGTCGTCCACGTCCAGACCGATGACGTGGTGATCCATGGCTTCCATCAGTGTCAGGTATTCCCGCAGGGACACCGGGACCTTGGCGTCGCGAAGCTCCGAGAAAAAGCGCAGGAACATGCAGGCGGGACCTTTGTTACGGGCGTTCAGTCTGACGCTAATCCCCCCGGCGTCAAGCGCAAGGCCGAATCCGGCGGCTGTCGCTCAGCCCCCCGGCGGCGCGTCGGGGATCAATCGCCTGCCGAGGCTGACCACGTCGTCCTCGCCATAGCCGAGCCTGGCATAGAACGCGACGGCGGCGAGGTTGGAGCGCCGTACCAGCAGGTTCAGCTTGGGACAACCCTGAGCCTGAAGCCACGCCTCCCCCGCCTGCATAAGGGCCCGGGCGAGCCCCCGGCGCTGGTGCTCCGGCGCGACGGCCAGATAATTGACCCATCCTCGGTGCCCGTCATAGCCGAACATGGCGCTGGCCCGGACCGTGCCGTCCGGCGCCTC
>DAINBM010000188.1:0-5671 GCA_036732965.1 Caulobacteraceae bacterium
CGGTGGCGCGACTGGTGTTCGAGCCGCTGACGGCGCGCCCGGAAAAGATCTATGGCGAAGACGGTTCGCACTATCAGCGCCAGGGACTGAAACTGTCCAAGCACTTCAAGGCATGGCCATAGGGGCCTGATGGCCGGCACCCTCGCCGCAAAGGAGAGGGGGCCGTTATGCCTTACAGGTCGAGGATCAGCCGTTGCGGATCTTCGATGTGGTCCTTCACGGAGACGAGGAAGGTCACCGCTTCCTTGCCGTCGATCACCCGGTGGTCATAGCTCAGGGCGAGATACATCATCGGACGGATGACGATCTGGCCGCCGACGACCATCGGACGTTCCTGGATCTTGTGCATGCCCAGAATGCCCGACTGCGGCGCATTCAGGATCGGCGTGGACATCAGCGAGCCATAGACGCCGCCGTTGGAGATGGTGAAGGTGCCGCCCTGCAGCTGGTCGAGGCTCAGGGTCCCGTCCCGGGCCTGCTTGCCCAGCGCGCCGATGCCCTTCTCGATGCCGGCGAGGTTCAGGCCGTCCGCATCCCGCAGCACGGGGACCACGAGGCCCTTTTCCGTGCCCACGGCGACGCCGATGTCATAGTGGTTCTTGTAGATCAGGTCCTGGCCGTCGATCTCGGCGTTCACCGCCGGGACTTCCTTCAGGGCGGCGATCACGGCCTTCACGAAGAAGCTCATGAAGCCCAGCTTCACCCCGTGGCGCTGCTCGAAGGCCGCCTTGTAGTCGTTGCGGAGCGCCATGACCGTGGACATGTCGACCTCGTTGAAGGTCGTCAGCATGGCGGCGGTGTTCTGGGCGTCCTTCAGACGGCGGGCAATGGTCTGGCGCAGGCGGGTCATGCGGACCCGCTCCTCCCGGGCACCGGGCGGGCGCGGCGGGGCGGCCGGGACCGGGGTCTGGGCGACCGCTGCGGCGGCCACAGCAGCCACCGAGGCCGCGGCCGGGGCCGCCGACTGGCCCGCCACGGCGGCCAGGGCGTCGCCCTTGGTGATGCGGCCGTCCCGGCCGGTGCCGGGGATGGAGGCCGCGCTGATGCCGGATTCGGTGACGATCCGCTGCACGGAGGGGGACAGGGGCAGGGCCGCGGCAGCGGCCGGAGCCGCCGCCGGAGCGGGAGCCGCCGCCGGGGCAGGGGCCGAGACCGCGGCACCCGCATCGGCGACGATCCGGGCCAGGATCTGGCCCGGCGTCACGGACGCGCCGCTCTGGCTCAGGATCTGGGCGATCACGCCGGTCGTCGGAGCGGTGACTTCCAGGGCCACCTTGTCGGTCTCGATCTCCACGAGGAGCTCGTCCTTGGTGACCCGGTCACCAGCCTTCTTGGTCCACTGGCCCAGCGTGCCTTCCGAGACGCTTTCGCCCATGGCCGGGGTGGTGACGTCCACCGGACCGCCCGAGGTGGCCGGGGCCGAGGTGGCCAGGGTCGAGGTGGCCGGGGTCGGGGCGGCCGCAGGCGCAGGGGCGGCCGGAGCGGCCGCCGGGGCGGGTGCCGCCGTGACCGGCTGACCGGTCACGTTGGAAACCGCGCCCAGCTTCTGGCCGGGGACCACGGTGGCGCCTTCCGGCGCGGTGATCTCCGTCACCACGCCGTCGGTGGGGGCAGCCACTTCGAGGCTGACCTTGTCGGTCTCCAGTTCCACCAGGACCTCGTCCTTGCGCACGACCTCGCCGACCTTTTTGGTCCAGCGCGCGATGGTCGCCTCGCTGACGGACTCGCCCAGGGTCGGCGTCATGATATCGGCCATCGAAATCGCTCCAGTGTTCGTCTTTGCCGGTGGCGCTTGCAGGCCGCCGTCAGGGTTTGGTTCAGGCAAAAGCCTCGGTGGTGAAGGCTTCCAGTTCCTTGAGGTGGCGGCTCATCAGACCCGCGGCGGTGGAGGCCGAGGCCGGGCGACCCACATAGCGGGCCCGCTTGGCCTTGATGCTCACCTTTTCCAGGGTCAGCTCGATCCAGGGATCGACGAAGGTCCAGCCCCCCATGTTCTTGGGCTCTTCCTGGCACCAGACCAGTTCGGCCCCCTTGAAGCGGGACAGCTCCTTGCGCAGGGACTGCATGGGCCAGGGATAGAACTGTTCCAGCCGCAGGATGTAGACGTCGTTGACGCCCTTCTTCTCCCGGGCGTCCAGCAGGTCGTAATAGACCTTGCCCGAGCACATGATCACCCGGCGGATCTGGTCATCGGCCACCAGCTTCACGTTCCCGGCAATCTCGGGATTGCGCTCGGCATCGTCCCACAGCAGACGGTGGAAGGACGAGCCCTCCGCCAGATCCGCAAGGCTCGACACGGCCTTCTTGTGGCGCAGCAGGGACTTGGGCGTCATCACCACCAGGGGCTTGCGGAACGGCCGGTGCAGCTGGCGGCGAAGCGCGTGGTAGTAGTTGGCGGGTGTCGTGGCGTTGATCACCTGCATATTGTCCTCAGCGCACATCTGCAGATAGCGCTCCAGACGGGCGGACGAGTGCTCCGGCCCCTGGCCCTCATAGCCGTGGGGCAGCAGCATGGTCAGGCCGGACATGCGCAGCCACTTGCGTTCGCCGGACGAGATGAACTGGTCCACCACCACCTGGGCGCCATTGGCGAAGTCGCCGAACTGGGCTTCCCACATGACCAGGGTGTCCGGGTCGGCGAGGCTGTAGCCATATTCGAAGCCCAGCACCGCCTCTTCCGACAGGGCGGAGTCGATCACCTCGAACTCCGCCTGACCCGGCTTCAGGTTCTGCAGGGGCACGTAGCGGGCCTCGGTGGTCTGGTCGACAATGCCCGAGTGCCGCTGGCTGAAGGTGCCGCGGACGCTGTCCTGACCGGACAGGCGGACCGGATGGCCCTCGTCGATCAGGGTGGCGAAGGCCAGCATTTCCGCCGTGGCCCAGTCCAGCCCCTCGCCGGTCTCGATGGCCTGGCGCCGCCCCTCGATCACCCGGGCGACGGTCCGGTGCATGTCGATGGACTTGGGGATGTCCGTCAGCTTGGCGCCCAGTTCCTTCAGCCTTGCCAGCGAGACGGCGGTGTCGCCGCGCAGGTCGGACTGGCGCGTGCTCTCGATGCCGGACCACTTGCCGTCCAGCCAGTCGGCCTTTTCCGCCTTGAAGGACTTGGCAGCCTCGAATTCGGCGTCGAGGAAGGCCTCGAACTCGGCGATCCACCGGGCGGAGTCCGCCTCGGTGATGACGCCCTCGCTCACCAGACGGCGGGTATAGAGTTCCCGGGTCGACGGCTGGTCCTTGATGATCTTGTACATCAGGGGCTGCGTCATGGTCGGGTCATCGCCTTCGTTGTGACCGAAGCGGCGATAGCAGAACATGTCCACCACCACGTCCTTGGCGAACTTCTGGCGGTATTCGGTGGCCACCTTGGCGGCATAGACCACGGCCTCGGGGTCGTCCCCGTTGCAGTGCAGGATCGGGGCCTGCACCATCAGGGCCACGTCCGACGGATAGGGCGTGGAGCGGGAGTTCCGCGGGCTGGTGGTGAAGCCGATCTGGTTGTTGACGATCAGGTGGATGGTGCCGCCCGTGGCATAGCCCTTCAGCCCCATCAGGGCGAAGCATTCGGCCACCACGCCCTGTCCGGCAAACGCGGCGTCCCCGTGCAGCAGGATGCCCATCACCTTGCCGCGGCCCGCCTGGGCGTTTTCGCGGAGGTCGAAGGACTGCTTGGCCCGGGCCTTGCCCAGCACCACCGGATTGACGATCTCGAGGTGGCTGGGATTGGCGGTGAGGCTCAGGTGCACGCTGTTGCCGTCGAAGGCCCGGTCCGAGCTGGCGCCCAGATGGTACTTCACGTCGCCGGAGCCTTCGATGTCCGACGGGGTGGACGAGCCCCCCTGGAACTCGTGCAGGATGGCGCGGTAGGGCTTGCCCATCACCGCGGCCAGCACGTTCAGGCGGCCCCGGTGGGGCATGCCCAGCACGATCTCGTCGACGCCGAGGGCCCCGCCCCGCTTGATGATCTGCTCCATGGCCGGGACCAGGCTCTCGCCCCCGTCCAGGCCGAAGCGCTTGGTGCCGGGGAAGCGCTTGTGCAGGAAGCGCTCCCAGGTCTCGGTCTCGATCAGCTTCTTCAGGATCGCCTTCTTGCCCTCGGGCGTGAAGGTGATCTCCTTGTCCTTGCCCTCGATGCGCTCCTGGATCCAGCGCTTCTCGTCGGGGTCGGAGATGTGCATGAACTGCACACCCACATTGCCGCAATAGGTGCGGCGCAGGATGGCCATGATCTCGCGCAGGGTCGCGGTCTCGAGGCCCAGCACGTTGTCGATGAAGATCGGGCGGTCCCAGTCGGCTTCGGTGAAGCCGTAGAAGCCGGGCTCCAGCTCCGCATTCTGCGCCTTGGGCTCGAGCCCCAGGGGGTCGAGATTGGCGTGCAGGTGCCCCCGGATGCGGAAGGCACGGATCATCATGATCGCCCGGACGCTGTCCAGGGTGGCGGCCCGGATCTGGGCCTGGCTGGCCTGGGGATTGGCGGCGGCAATGCCGACCCCGGCCTTGGCAGCTACCGCGTCCGGCCACTGGCCGTCGAGGGCGGACAGCCATTCCGGCCGGTCCTCGGCCATGGGGGGATAGGTCCAGGCCGGGTCGGCACTGAACTGGGCGATGGCCTCGGGGTTTTCCCTCAGGGCGTCGAAGAAGGCCCGCCAGCTGGGCGGCACGCTGCCCGGATCCTGGGCATAGCGGGCGTAGAGATCCTCGACATAGGCGAGATTGCCTCCGTAGAGGAAGGAGGTCTCCGCCAGGACCTGATTGATCCGTCCGGTATCGTCCGCCATCTTTTCCGTTCCCTGGCGGACGGCCCCGCTGCCCTGTTGAACGAAGCGCAAGGCCGTCTGCTGAATGAATATCACCCCTAATTCGGGGTGCATTCCTTTACATAGTCACAATCAGGCGTTTTTCAGCACTTCGAGCAAGGTTTCTCCGAGGGCCGCCGGAGACGGGGAGACCTTGATGCCGGCCCGTTCCATCGCGGCGATCTTGTCCTCGGCCCCGCCCTTGCCGCCGGAGATGATGGCCCCGGCATGGCCCATGCGGCGGCCCGGAGGCGCCGTGCGGCCGGCGATGAAGCCCGCCATGGGCTTCTTGCGGCCGCGCCTGGCCTCGTCGAGGATGAACTGGGCGGCGTCCTCTTCGGCCGAGCCGCCGATCTCGCCGATCATGATGATCGACTTGGTGGCCTCGTCCGCGAGGAACATCTCCAGCATGTCGATGAACTCGGTGCCCTTCACCGGATCGCCGCCGATGCCCACGGCCGTGGTCTGGCCGAGCCCGGCATTGGTGGTCTGGAACACCGCCTCGTAGGTGAGCGTGCCGGAGCGCGACACCACGCCGACGGAACCGACCGAGAAGATGTTGCCCGGCATGATGCCGATCTTGCACTGGTTGGGGGTCAGGACGCCCGGGCAGTTGGGCCCGATCAGCCGGGACTTGGAGCCGGACAGCGAGCGCTTCACCTTCACCATGTCCTGCACCGGGATGCCCTCGGTGATGCAGATGATCAGCGGGATCTCGGCATCGATGGCCTCCATGATGGAGTCGGCGGCGAACGGCGGCGGGACATACACGACGGAGGCGGTGGCGCCGGTGGCGTGGACCGCTTCTTCCACGGTGTTGAACACGGGCACGCCCACATGGGTCTGGCCGCCCTTTCCGGGGGTGACCCCGCCGACCA
>DAINBM010000189.1:0-5658 GCA_036732965.1 Caulobacteraceae bacterium
GTGAGTGCCGCCCCGTGGCGGGCGGCACTCACCGGCCATTCTCGACGATCTGCAACCTCCCCGCACCTACCGACCGAACCCTGGCACCCCAGGCCGTCGCAAAAGAAAGAGACCTCACGTGAAAACGAAAATGTCCGCCCTCGCCGGTGCCAGCCGTATCGCGCTTCTGGCCGGAACATTCGCCGCCGTCAGCTCTTCGATGAGCGGCGTGGCCCTGGCCACCGCCGGCTCGGCTTCCGGCACCCTCACCGCCGGCGTCACGATTGTGACCCCGATCGCGGTGCAGCAGGTCACCGCACTGAACTTCGGATCCATCGCCCTGAACGGCTCGGCTTCCGGCACCCTCACAATCACCACCGCCAATGCGCGCTCTTCGACCGGCAGCGTGGATCTGGTGACGAGCGGTAGCCAGGCCGCAGCCGCCGCCCAGTTCTCGGTGAGCGCGCAGAGCGGTTACACCTACGCCGTCACCCTGCCCGGCTCGGCCGTCACGCTCAGCAGCGGCACCAACATCGTGACGGTGACCGCGTTCACGAGCGGCTCGAGCCTCAGCACCCTGACAGCGAATGGTTCGGCCCAGACCTACACGGCCGGCGCAACCCTGAATGTCCCTGCCAATGCCGTCGCCGGCAACTACACGGGAACGTTCACGGTCACGGCCGCTTACAACTAGCATCCGGTAAAACGGGCCGCGCGGCGGGCTTGTCAGTCATTCGGCATGCCTTTCTGCTGGCATGATTATTCTGAAATGCCCTATCGGCCACGTCGCGCGGTTAACTTTTTTTCACGGATGCTGGACTATAAGACCCAGAACAACTGAGGCCCCAGATGATTCGTGATTTGAAGCTGAAGACGGGACTGGCCGTTCGTTTCCGCCTTCGGTCGGCGCAAGCCTTGTGTGTGGCCTTGCTGGCCACGGCTGTCGCACCCGGTCTTGCACAGGCTCAGGCCGTCGGTGCGGACCTGAACGTTTCGCCGCCTCGGGTGATCTTCAACGCCACCAGCCGAGCCGACACGGTTCTGGTCTACAATCGCGGCTCCCAGTCGGCGACCTACAACATCGAGCTGGTCGACCGGATCATGACGCCGGACGGGCGACTTCAGAGCCTGGCCGAGGCCGGGACCACGCCGGACGAGACAGCAGCCAAGGCCCGCCTGAAATCCGCGCACGAGTTGATCAATTTCTCCCCCCGCCGCGTGACGCTTCCGCCGGGAGAGGGGCAGACCATCCGCCTGCGCGTCCTGCGGCCGGCGGACCTCGCCACGGGCGAATACCGGTCCCACCTGACGATCACGGCGGTTCCGGACCAGGACCAGGGCCTGACCGCCGAACAGGCCGCGGGCAAGGGCCCAGCCGGCGGGATCGGCGTCAAGCTAACAGCGCTTTTCAGCGTCAGTGTGCCACTGTTCGTGCGCCAGGGCACACCTGACCTCAATGTCACTGTGTCCGGCGTCAAGTACAATGCCCCCGAAAAGGCGGGGCAGTCTGCCAGTCTTGTCGTTGATGTTCAGCGCTCGGGTTCCATGACCGCCTATGGCGACATTGTCATCGAAGCTGCAGACGCCTCCGCTTCGGCAAAGCCCCTGGCTCAGTTCGGCGGTATCGGGGTCTATCCTGAAATCGACCACCGATCGGTCGACGTGCAGTTGGCACGCCCCCTCACTCACGGAGAAAAGGTCAGGATCAGCTTCAAGGACCGGGATCTGAAGCCCGGCCAGCCCCTCGCCTCGGCCATCTTCACCGCCCCATGACCGCAAGATGCCGGGCCGGTCTTGCACTCGCGCCCGCCCTTTGCCTGGCCGTCTGGGCCAGCGACGGTCGCGCTGCGGGTCAGGGACAGCCGACCGGGGCACCTGCGAATTCGGGCGGCGCAGTCGTTGAAGCGGCGGAGGTCTTCACCCCCGACGACCAGCTGATCATCGAAGCTGACGTCGCCGGGCAGCAGATCAGTGACGGTCTGGCTGTCTATTCCTCCCGCTCCGGTCTCTATCTTCCCGTCGCGGGATTGACGCGGCTTCTCGACCTGGCGGTGCAGGTGGATGCGTCACACCGCCGCGCCGAGGGTTGGGCCATCTCCGAGAAGCAGACGTTTCTTCTCGAGCTGAAGGACCTGAAACTGTCCATGGGCGGGCGGACCGTCCCGATCAATCCGGCGCAGTTTGCCATTGCCGACGGCGACATCTACCTGCGACAGGATCTCTTCGAGGCCCTGCTCCCGCTGAAGCTGAAGGCAGACCTGCGTCAGCTGCGGCTGGACATTTCGCCCACCCAGCCCCTGCCCTTCCAGCGGCGACTGGAACGCGAACGGGAGCGCGAGCGCCTGTCCCGCGGGGGAAAGCAGGAAACCGTCGCCCGCCTGCAGACGCCCTATGCGCTCTACTCTCCTCCAGGGGTGGACATCAATTTCGACGCAGCGGGTGGAACCCGGTCAGGAGTCACGACCCACTTCAACGTTGCTGCCGCCGGAGACCTTGGCTTCTCGACGGCTCAGGTATTTGCAGGCTCGGCGTTCCGACTGAAGCCAGATACGGTTCGCATACTCTTCCAGCGCAAGGACCCTCTCGGTCGAGACGTGTTCATCCCCGGCGTCACGCAGGCTGCGCTCGGCGACACGTACACGCCGAGCCTCTCCCTCGGAGCACGCGGCGGCGGCGGGCGGGGCATCTCCATATCGACGGCACCGCTCGAGAGCGTCAGCGTCTTCGACAAGGCCGACATCCGGGGCGAGCTTCCGTCAGGCTACGAAGTCGAGCTCTATGTGAACGAGGTGCTGCGGGGATCCGTTCCCTCGTCGACGGATGGCCGCTATGCCTTCACCGGCGTAACCCTCGCGTATGGCGTCAACGCCATCCGACTGGTGTTCTATGGCCCTCACGGCGAGCGGCGCGAGGAAATCCGGCGGATCAATGTCGGCTCGGGTGCGGTGCCGCCCGGGCAGTTTGTCCTCAATTTCGGTGCTGTCGAGGATAATCGCCCTGTTGTTCAACTGCAGAAGCTGACACTTGGAGCGACAACCAGCCCGCGCATCGTGGCCACGATCGGCTACGGACTGACCCGTGAGCTGACCCTGACCTCGGGGGTCGCAGATTATCAGTTGTCACCGGGCAACCGGCGCACAGTGGCTGTCATCGGGACGGCAACCTCACTGTTTGGCTTTGCCGTCCAGGGACAGGGCGCACAGGACAATTCCGGTGCCTCGAGCCTCAGCTTCGCCCTCGCAGGTCGGGCCTTCGGTGTCTCTACTGCCCTCCGTCAGACCGCCTATTCGGGCAGCTTCATCGACGAAGCGCAAGGCGGTGGCGGAACTCAGAAGTCGAACACCACACTGAGCCTCGACGGCACACTGCCGACGCCGATCGGAGGGCTGCCGCTCAATCTGCAGGCCACGGAGGCCAATCAGGTCAACGGGGCGAGGAACTACACCGCCGCATTGCAGACATCGAGATCCTTCCAGAGACTTCTCGTGTCGACCGGCCTCAACTACCAGGGCTCTGATGGGGGCGGGGCACCCGCGACGGAGTCGGCCAATGGAAGGCTCGATGTGTCCGGCAGCTTCGGCGTCTGGCAGGTCCGAAGCTCCGCATCCTTTTCGGTCAGTCCGACATTGCGCCTCAGCACCCTCGGCCTGACGGCACAGCGACAGATCAACCCGGTCACGTCGATTTCCCTGTCCGCCGGCCATTCATTCGGGGCCAGCTCCGACACCAACTTCAACGGAAGCGCGACCTTCCGGCTGGAGCGGGCGAACCTCTCCCTGTCAGCCGGCTACGACAGCGCAAGGCGTGACTTCACGTTCGGCGTTCAGCTCTCGACGGGCCTCCTGTTCGACCCCCTGCAGCATCACTATCGCCGGGTCGGCGCGGGTGCTGCTGCGGGTGGTGCCGCCGCCGTGCAGGCCTTCGTGGATAGCAATGGTGATGGCCTGAAATCGCCGGGCGAAGCACCGGTCACGGGCCTGGTGGTGCACGGCGGCCGGCGGGACGCGGTCACGGACGCCAACGGCAACGCCCTCATCAGCGGACTGGGCGATGCCGCAAGCGCACGAGTGCGGCTGGATCCCGAGAAGCTCGACAATGCGTATCTGACAGGTCCGCCGAGCGTTGTGCAGATCGTGCCCCGCCCCGGTCGGGTGGTCGTCATCCCCTACGGCATGCACGCGACGTCCGAGATCGAGCTCAGCGCCATGTTCTCACGGGGGACCGCGCCGCTTCAGGCACTGTCGTCCGTCGCATTGGAACTGGTCGATGGCGAAGGCAAGGTCATCGCTGCCGGCCGGACGGAATATGACGGCACACTGCTGCTCGAGAATGTGCCTGCCGGTACCTATCAGGTCCGGATCGAACCCGAACAGGCACAGCGTCTTCACATGCGCCTCCAAGCCCCTGTGAGCGTGAAGACGGTGCCGGATGGCGGCTTTGCAGGAAAGTTCCGCGCAGTCATCGAATTGATAGAACCGAAAACTGATGATGAGCAGAGCAAATAATCCTCAATCATTCTCGGATCAGGTCAAAACCAACCCGAAGGAAACGCCCGGAGGGCCTGTTGGATCAGGTCTTGCATCGGTGGCGGACGGGACACGCAAGCTGTTTCAAATCGGCTTGAGACCCGCACCAGCGTCGGGAGGAGTGGCTTTTGACTGCCCAGAACAGAACGGCTGTATCGGCCTTCGAGCAGAGCCATTTCCTCGTCTCGGCGCTGGGACAGGCGACGCCGATTGTCGGATCAGGGTCATCGCCGGACTCCATCCAGCCTGCTGCGAAGCCCCTGCGCAACCTGCTGGGAGTGCGCTGTCCAGAGACGGCCTCGGCCATGTCGGCGAACATCGCCAAGGTGATCCAGTCCAGGCGGCCGCAGGTCATGCGGCTGCAGAACAACCGAGACGACGGCCCCGGCATACTCCTCAACATCCAGCCGGCGCGGGAGCCGGACATTGCAGTGGTCAGGGTCATACCGCTGGAAGCGCCACCGCCGCTGCCATCTGCGCAACTGCTGGGCGAACTCTTCGGGCTCACGCCGTCAGAGGCCGCGATCACCCTGGCCCTCGCGCAGGACCTGAGCCTCTGCGCCATCGCGGAACAGCGCGGCTCGTCCCTCGAAACTGTCCGTGGACATGTGAAGGTAATCTTCAGAAAGACGGGCGTATCAAGCCAGAAGCAGTTGGTGCGGATCGTCACCCAGATCGGAGCTTCGATCGGCGGGTAGCGGTTGCGGCTGCTCCGTCAGACGTAGACTGGTGAACCATGCGTAAGGCCCTACTTGCAAGTGTGTCGGCGATCGTGCTCGCTGGCCCCGGCGGTGTCTGCTGGGCTGCGACCCCGTACGCGATCACCATACCCCCCACATCGAACACCTTGCCGGCGATATTTCCCGGGGCCTCGGCGACAACCTATACACTCAGCTCCACCTCAGGAAGCTGGACTCAAACCCCCGCGGCCGGGGCCGGAGGCTCTGATCTTGTCAATTCGTCAAGTTCGGGTTGGGGGGCTATCAATATAACGCTCAGCTGCAGCAACTGTAATTACCAAAGCGGCGCTCAAACGCTCGCCGCTTCCGATACGGGCACCATGAATGCATTAAGTTACAACATTTCTGCGAGCAGCAATATCTATTATCTATCATCAACGACTCTATCTGATCCCGGATACATCACATTTTAC
>DAINBM010000190.1:0-5656 GCA_036732965.1 Caulobacteraceae bacterium
CGACCAATACGCCTCCGTCATGGTGAGGCGCCCCGGAACGGGGCGTCTCGAACCCCGCAGCACCCCCTCCAGACCGTCACAAATCCCCCCTCGGCACTGTCACAATCCGGGCTGTGCAAAAACATCGGCCCTAGCGGCAAAATGCCTTTGACATGGGGGTCCATATTCCTTATCTGCGCGGCTCCGGCGGACCCGAAGTCCACAAACACGCTGCTAACGCCGGCCTGGGTTTAACAATTTGCAGGGGGCTACGTGAATTGCGCACGTTCCAATCTCCCCTGGACCTGGTCCGTGAGCGGTCCCCGGAACGTCCGGTCGCACTTGTGCGTCCCGACGTCCTGGCCGTAGCGGCGCAGTGGTTCCAGGCTAATTTTCGCGGCGATGTCCTCTATGCGGTGAAGGCCAACCCGTCCCCGTGGGTCATCGAGACCCTGTGGAAGACCGGCCTGCAGCGGTACGACGTGGCCTCCATCCCCGAGATCGCCCTGGTGGCCCAGCATGCGCCGGGGGCGAAGATGGCCTTCATGCATCCGGTGAAGAGCCGCGCGGCCATCTCCCAGGCCTATTTCGACTATGGCGTCCGGACCTTCTCCCTCGACTGCCATGACGAGCTGGCCAAGATCCTCGACGCCACCGGCCATGCCCGGGACCTCGACCTGATCGTCCGGCTGGGCGTCCAGACCGATGGCGCGGCCTATTCCCTGTCCGGCAAGTTCGGTGTGCCCATGGACGAGGCACCGGCCCTGCTGCTCGCCGCCCGCCGGGCGACCGAGGAGCGGATGGGCGTGTCGTTCCACGTGGGCTCCCAGTGCATGCGGCCGACCGCCTATCAGGCGGCGATGGCCCAGGCCTCGCGCGCCCTGGTCCGTGCCGGCGTGTTCGCCGATGTGGTGGATGTGGGCGGCGGCTTCCCGTCCATCTATCCGGGCATGACCCCGCCGGCCCTGGCCGACTATGTGGATTCCATCCACCGCGGCTTCGACGAGATGAAGGTGCACGAGACCACCGAGCTGTGGTGCGAACCCGGCCGGGCGCTGGTGGCCGAAGCCTCGTCCCTGCTGGTGAAGGTGGAGCTGCGCAAGGGCGATGCCCTGTATCTGAACGACGGGTCCTATGGCTCGATGTTCGATGCCACCCACTTCAAGTGGCCCTTCCCGGTGAAGCTGGTCCGCGACGCCGAGGCGTCGGCAGACCTGCGGCCGTACCGCTTCTATGGTCCGACCTGCGATTCCATCGACGCCATGGCCGGTCCCTACTGGCTGCCCGACGATGTCCGCGAGGGTGACTATCTGGAGATCGGCCAGATGGGGGCCTATGGCGTCGCCATGGCCACCCGCTTCAACGGCTACGGGGACACCGAGCTGGCGCAGGTGGCCGACGGTCCGATGGCCTCGCAGTTCGGCCTCGGTCCGCGCAACATCACCACCCCCCGGGTCGACGAGGAGGATGCCCGCAAGGTCGTCCGCTTCTCCCGGCCGAAGGGGGCCGCGGGCAAGAAGCGGCGCAAGCGCTAGTCGGCCCACCCTACAATCGCCGGTCACAATCCCCGGCCTATATGCCTCTGCGCGCCGATGACGAATCGGCCGCGCACCCGCCGGTCGCTCCGTCCCGGCGGGTGCAGCTGTTCCGGGACGGGCGTTTGAACCATGGGAAACCAGAGCGATGAACGCACCCGCCTCCAAGTCCAACACCAAGGCCGAACTTCTCTCCACCCTGGTCGAGCATGTGGACATCACGTCCTATGATGCCCGCCCGGTGATCGATGCCATGCGCAAGATGAGCTTCACCAGCCGGGACACCGCCCGTGCCGCGGACATCTTCAACATGGCCATCGAGGACGCCGACTGCTCCCCCTGGCTGATCCTCGCCGGATCCACCTCCGCCGGCGGCTGCATGCATGTCTACCGGGACATGGTGAAGTTCGGCATGGTCGACGTCGTGGTCGCCACCGGCGCCTCCATCGTCGACATGGACTTCTTCGAGGCTCTGGGCTTCCGCCACTATCAGGCCAAGGGCCAGGTGGACGACCGGGACCTGCGGGCCAACTACATCGACCGGATCTACGACACCTATATCGACGAGGAAGAGCTGCAGAACTGCGATCACGTGATCTACGAGATCGCCGAAAGCCTGGAGCCGCGCCCCTATTCGTCCCGGGAATTCATCTACGAGATGGGCAAGTGGTTGGCGGCGGGCAATGCCAAGAAGCCCGGCTCCCTGATCCAGACCGCCTATGAAGAGGGCGCGCCGATCTTCTGCCCCGCCTTCGTGGACAGCTCGGCAGGCTTCGGTCTCGTCAAGCACCAGGTGGAGCGGGCCAAGGCCGGCAAGCCCTATATGTGCATCGACGCCGTGGCCGACTTCCGCGAACTGACCGACATCAAGCTGGCGGCAGGGGCCACGGGCCTGTTCATGGTCGGCGGCGGCGTGCCCAAGAACTTCGCCCAGGACACGGTGGTGTGCGCCGAGATCCTCGGTCACGAGGTGGAGATGCACAAGTACGCCGTGCAGATCACCGTCGCCGACGTCCGCGACGGGGCCTGCTCGTCCTCGACCCTCAAGGAGGCCTGCTCCTGGGGCAAGGTGGACGTGACCTTCGAACAGATGGTATTCGCCGAGGCGACCACGGTGGTGCCGCTGATCGGCTCCGACGCCTATTTCCGCGGCGGCTGGAAGGCCCGGGAAAAGCGCCGCTGGCAGAAGCTGTTCGCCAAGGCCTGAGCCGAGGACCCGTCTGGAGAGAGCTGAAACGTCATGTCGTTCAAGATTGAACATCGCGTGGGCGTCCAGGCCTCTCCGGATGTGGTGTGGGACCTGGTGTCCGACCTCGCGGGTTGGGAGGGCTGGAACCCCCTCTATCCGAAGGCCGACGGCAAGCTGGCCATCGGTGCGAAGCTGGACGTGACGCTGGCCCTGCCCGGCGGCAAGCCCGAGCCGATCGTGCCGGTGGTGGTGGACTGGGTGCCGCACATGCAGCTGGTCTGGCGCCTGAAGCTGATGGGGGGCCTCCTGACCACCACCCGCTACATGGAGATCGAACCCCTGGACGAGGGCCGTGCCGCGGTCTTCTCCCATGGGGAGATGTTCGACGGCCCGGCGGCCTATTTCATGCCCAAGGCCCTGCGCAAGCAGATCAAGGCCGGCTTCATCGCCATGAGCGAGGCCCTGCAGGCCGAGGCCCACCGGCGGGTGGGGAAGTAGGGGCTCTGCGGGGGTCGTCCTTCGAGACAGGCCGTTCCGGCCCTCCTCAGGATGACGCGCGTCATCGAAACCCAACGACCTTCGTCATCCGGAGGAGGGCGAAGCCCGTCTCGAAGGACGCAAGGCTGGTGCAGCCTCCCGGCCCGTCCTATATCCGGGCCCTGACCCCGCGAGACCCGCCCCGTGATCGACGACCTCTACTCCACCCGCATCCTGACCCTGGCGGCCAACATGCCCCGGGCCGGACGGCTGGCTCAGCCGGCGGGGACGGCAGAGCGGACGGCGAAGCTCTGCGGCAGCACCATCGTGGCCGACGTCATCCTGGATGCCTCCGGGCACGTCACCGACTTCGCCCAGGATGTCCGGGCCTGTGCGCTGGGCCAGGCCGCTGCCGCCGTGCTGGGCGACCATATCCTCGGCGCGGACCTCGCCGAGATCGAGCAGGCTCGTGACGCCCTCAGGGATATGCTAAAGACGGATGGCCCGCCGCCGAGCGGGCGGTTTGCGGATCTCGCCGTGCTGGCTCCTGTGAAAGACTATCCTGCCCGCCACGCCTCGACCCTCCTCGCCTTCGAGGCGGCGGCGGATGCCGTGCGCGCGGCCCTGTCCGGGACCCCGGGTCACACACCGGCGCGAACTAGCCCCGCCGCCGCAGGTTGAACGGCAGGGCGGGTTGATCTGTGGCCTCTGCAGGGCGATAAGCCTTGCGCCACCCGGCAGCCCCCAGCCTCAGCCTGACGTCGGCATGAACCTCTACCCGATGAGCGTCCGTCTGGCGCACCGCGCCTACAAGCTCACCCTGTCGCCCCTGATCGGTCGGCAGTGCCGCTTTCTTCCGACCTGTTCGGACTATGCGGCGGACGTTCTGATCACCCACGGACCCTGGCGCGGCGGCTGGCTTGCCGCCCGCCGGGTGTGCCGCTGCAACCCCTGGGGCGGATCGGGCTATGACCCGCCGCCGCCGAAAGTCCCGGACACCGCAAGGGTCCCGGGGAAGGACCAAGACCGATGAGCATCGATATCCAGTTTCCCGACGGCGCCGTGCGCAGCTACGAGTCCGGTGTGACCGGCCGGGCGATCGCCGAGAGCCTGTCCAAGTCCCTCGCCAAGAAGGCCATGCTGGTCCGCGTGGACGGACGGCTGCTGGACCTGGACCGGGTCCTCGAGGCCGGCGGGCGGATCGAGATCCTGACCCGGGACCATCCCGACGTGCTGGAGGTGATCCGTCACGATGCCTCCCACGTCATGGCCCAGGCGGTGCAGGAGCTGTTCCCCGGCACCCAGGTGACCATCGGTCCGGCGGTGGAGGACGGCTTCTATTACGACTTCGCCCGGGACGAGCCCTTCAGCCTGGATGACCTGGCCCTGATCGAGACGCGCATGCGCGAGATCGTGGACCGGGACGAGAAGATCGTCCGGGAAGTGTGGGACCGCAACGACGCCATCGCCCACTTCCGCGAGATCGGCGAGGCCTACAAGGCCGAGATCATCTCCGACCTGCCCGAGGGGGAGGTGATCACCGTCTACCGTCAGGGTCCGTGGAAGGACCTGTGCCTGGGCCCGCACCTGCCCTCCACCGGCAAGGTGGGCAAGGCCTTCAAGCTGACCAAGCTGGCGGGCGCCTACTGGCGGGGCGACCACCGCAATGCCCAGCTGCAGCGCATCTACGGCACGGCCTGGGCCTCGGACGAGGACCTGGCCGCCCACCTGCACCGGCTGGAGGAGGCCGAGCGCCGGGACCACCGCCGCATCGGCCGGGCCATGGACCTGTTCCACATCCAGGAAGAGGGCCGGGGCATGGTCTTCTGGCACCCCAAGGGCTGGACCCTGTGGAAGACGGTGGAGGCCTACATGCGCCGCCGCCTCGACGCCGCGGGCTATGTGGAGGTGAAGACGCCCCAGGTGCTGGACCGCACCTTCTGGGAGAAGTCCGGCCACTGGGACAAGTACCGGCCCAACATGTTCGTCTGCGAGACGGTGGAGGACGAGGTCCTGTCCCTGAAGCCGATGAACTGCCCGGGACACCTGCAGATCTTCAACTTCGGCCAGCGCTCCTATCGCGACCTGCCGCTGCGCATGGCCGAGTTCGGGGCCTGCCACCGCTATGAGCCCTCGGGCAGCCTGCACGGGCTGATGCGGGTCCGCGGCTTCACTCAGGACGATGCCCACATCTTCTGCCGCGAGGACCAGATCGAGGCGGAGACGGAGGCCTTTGTCCGCCTGACCCGGAGCATCCATGCGGACTTCGGCATGGTGGCCCAGCACGTGGCCCTGGCCACCCGGCCCGAGGTCCGCGCCGGATCGGACGAATTCTGGGACAAGGCGGAAGCGACCCTGCTCAGCGCGTCCCGCAAAGCCGGGGTGGAGCCGGTGATCGCCGAGGGGGACGGGGCCTTTTATGCCCCCAAGCTCGACTTCGTGGTCAAGGACGCCATCGGGCGTAGCTGGACCTGCG
>DAINBM010000191.1:0-5655 GCA_036732965.1 Caulobacteraceae bacterium
GGGCCTGGGCGAGCAGCTTGAGCGTAGCCGGCTGGACACCCGGAAGGGCGGAGTTCCCGTCCCGGTCGGTCGGGCCCGAACCGGCGATGAGCAGGACCGCAGGCCGGTGGGTCGATGGCACGGCGTCGGGTCTGGTCAGGGTCGCGAACAGAGTGTCCGGGCCGTTGCCGAGGGTGACAGGCCGCTCGGCCGCCGCCGCCGGGAGCGCCGCGGACAGGGGGGTTACAGCCAGCAGAGCGGCGAGGGCGGCGGATTGCCAGCGGGAATGCAACCCACTGTGAGTTACTTGATGGCTCTTCGACATGGTGCTCCGACTCATATGGAGAAGCTGACGCCGCAGCCGCAGCTGGACTTGGCATTGGGGTTGCGGATTCTGAATTCCGCGCCCGCCAGCTCGTCGACGAAATCCACCACCGAGCCCTTGAGGAAGGGGACCGACACATCGTCGATCACCGCTGCGGCCCCATCATGTTCGACCAGCAGGTCGCCGGGTTCGGCCCCGTCCACCAGGGCGAACTCGTACTGGAACCCCGAACAGCCACCCCCGCGCACCGAGACGCGGAGCTTCGGCGGCACCCCTCCGACCGGGGCCAGGGACTTCAGACGGCGGGCGGCCGACTCGGACAGGGTGATGGGCGTGTCTCGCATGGGGGCACCGGGGATTCCTGATGACGGCCGCGACGCCTTCGCGCGCGGACCGAACGGTCCTATATGCTCAGTTTCCGCATGATGCGGAAGACCTGCCGCACGGAGACGACCGCTTGGCGACCCTCGCGACCCCCGATGCCCCGACCCTGCTGGTCCGGGCACCCTATGCCAGCGATCCGTTACACAGCCGGGGACGGAAGCATCCCGAGGCGGAAAGCCGCACCCGCACCCCCTTTGCCCGGGACCGGGATCGGATCATCCACGCCAGCGCGTTTCGCCGGTTGAAGGAGAAGACCCAGGTCTTCGTGGCGCACGAGGGGGACTATTACCGGACCCGGCTGACCCACAGCCTGGAGGTGGCGCAGATCGCCCGCTCGCTCGCCCAGGCCCTCGGGCTGGACGGGGATCTGGCGGAGACCGTGGCGCTCGCCCACGACCTGGGCCATCCGCCCTTCGGCCATGCGGGAGAGGACGAGCTGCAGCGCTGCATGGCGGACTTTGCGGGCTTCGATCACAATGTGCAGACCTTCCGGGTCATCACCCGGCTGGAGCGGCGCTATCCGGGCTTCGACGGCCTGAACCTGACGTGGGAAACGCTGGAGGGCGTGGTCAAGCACAATGGCCCGATCACGGCCCGGCTCGAGGATCCCGCCTACAGGCCCCTCGTCGTCTATACCGCCGAGCATGACCTGTGGCTCGGAACCTATGCGTCGGCCGAGGCCCAGGTGGCGGCGCTGGCCGATGACATCGCCTACAACAACCACGATGTGGACGATGGACTTCAGGCGGGCCTGTTCGGCATCGAGGACCTCATGGAGATCCCCCTGATCGGCCCGGCGATCCGCTCGGCCCGGGCCGACTGGCCGGGCATCGACGACCGGATGCTGCGTCTGGAGGCGGTGCGGCGCATGATCGGGGCCATGGTGGACGACGTGCTGGTCGAGACCCGCCAGCGCGCGGCCCAGACCGGCGTGGATACCGCGGACGCGGTCCGGCACCTCGATCGCCCGCTGGTCAGCTTCTCGCTGGGCATGGCCGAGGATCTGGCCCGGCTGCGGGGATTCCTGCACCAGCGCATGTACCGGCATTATCGCCTCAACCGCACCCGGAGCCAGGCCCGCCGCATTCTGGCCGAGTTGTTCCGTCTGTTCATGGACGAGCCGGAAACCCTGCCGCCGGAATGGTCCGGCGAGGACGAGGGGCGGTCCCAGGCCGCCCATGCGCGCAAGGTCTGCGACTACATCGCGGGCATGACCGACCGGTTTGCCATAGATGAACACCGCCGCCTGTTCTCGATGGAGTTCTGGCACTAGACGGCAGGGCCGCGGGGCCCCGGCGGCACCGTTTCGTTGAACGCGAGCGGTTTGTTACACTGTGATGATTCGGTGGCGGTCCGGGGATCGGTCCGACCCCGCAGGAGAGATGTCGATGAGCGAGCACGAACGTGGGGCCTACACGCCGCAGCCGGATGCGCCGCTTTCCTTCGACGCCCGGATCAGCCGCGAGGCCCGGCCCCTGCCGCTGGCCCTGATCTTTTCCTGCATCGTGCTGGCCGCGCTGGTCGTGGCGCTGTTCCTCTTCTATCAGAGTGGCGTGCGCAAGCCGTCGGACACGCCGCCGCCAGTGGGCACCCCGGTGGAGCAGTTCAAGTCCCCGCCGCCCGCGGCGACACCCAACAGCCTGACCGTCGTGGCCGCAGCGCCGGCGGCTCCGGTCCCCGCCGCGGAGCCGATCGCGACCTCTGCCGGCCCTGAGACGCCGGTGGCCCGTTCGGCGACGCCTGCAGCCGCTCCGGCCCCGACATCGGCACCGGTGCCTGCGCCGGTCGCGGCCCCGTCCACGGCCGTGGCACCCGCGCCCGCCCCAGTGCCGGCGAAACCGGTGGAGGCGCAGGTCGCCCCCGCGGCCGCGCCGATCCCCAAGCCGGCCGCCGTGCCTGCCACCCCGAAACTCGCGGCGACGACGGCTGCACCGGTCCACGCACCCGCCGTGAAGCCTGCGGCACCGGCCCACCGGGCGGACCCCGTGGGCAGCCTGCTGGACGGGCCCAAGCCGGAAAAGCTCGCCAAGGCGACGCCGCCGGCCGTAAAGGCCAAGCCTGCGGCGGCCCCGACGGCGGTTGCGGCGGCCTCCGGCGCGGCGGTGGTCCAGATCGGTGCCTTCGCCACGGAGGCCCAGGCCACGGAGGGATGGAACCGCGTGGCCGGACTGATGGGCGGCGCGGTGTCCGGCAAGGGCCGTCGGGTGGAGCCGGTACAGGTGGGGGGCACGACGCGCTACCGCAGCCAGGTCACCGGCTTTGCCAGCCGCGCCGCCGCGGTCGCCTTCTGCACGACCCTGAAGTCCCGGAAGCAGGACTGCATCGTCAAGCCGGCCAGCTAGGCATTGATCCCTTGACCCTTGCTGCGATCTTCGGGTGTTCCGGACCGGTCCTGACCGCAGGCGAAGCGGCCTTCTTCCGGGACGTGTCGCCGTTCGGTTTCATCCTGTTCCGTCGGAATGTGGAAAGCCCCGGGCAGGTGAGGGCGCTGGTCGATGCCCTGCGCGAGACGGTGGGACGGGCCGATGCGCCGGTGATGATCGATCAGGAAGGCGGCCGGGTGCAGCGCCTCGGTCCGCCCCACTGGCCGGTCTATCCGCCGGGCCGGGTCTATGGTGCGGTGAAGTCCGATGATCCGCTGCTGGCCCAGGCCTTTGCCCGGCTGGGGGCGCGGCTGATGGCCGATGATCTCCACCGGCTGGGCATCAATGTGGACGCGGTACCGGTCCTGGATGTGCCCCAGCCGGGTGCGCACGACGTGATCGGTGACCGGGCCTATGGCACCACCGCCGAGCGGATCGCCACCCTGGGTCGGGCGGCGGCCGAGGGTCTGCTGGCCGGAGGTGTCCTGCCCATCATCAAGCACATTCCCGGTCACGGCCGGGCCCTGGCGGACAGCCATCTGCACCTACCGGTGGTGGATGCGTCCGCTGCGGATCTGTCGGAGGTGGATTTCGCGCCGTTCCGGGCCCTGTCGGACATGCCCATGGCCATGACCGCCCACGTCATCTATTCGGCCATTGACCGCCGCCAGCCCGCGACCACGTCCCGAAGGGTCGTGCGCGAGGTGATCCGCGGCGATATCGGCTTTGACGGCCTGCTGATGAGCGATGACCTGTCCATGAAGGCGCTGAGCGGCACGTTCGCCGAGCGGACCCGGCGGTCCCTCGCCGCAGGCTGCGACGTGGTCCTGCACTGCAACGGGGACATGGGCGAGATGGTGCAGATTGCAGCCGCCGCACGGCCCCTGGCCACCCGGGGGCGGCAGCGCGCCGCCGCGGCCCTCGGCCGGATCCCCCGGAGCGTGGAACCCCTGGACGCCGAGGCGGCGCGTGAGCGGTTCCGCCAGCTGGTGGCCAGCGCCACATGAGCCAGAGCTGGCAGCCTTCCCTGGATTTCGAGGCGGCCGCCAATGCCGCCGAGGACGGCGAGGCGCTGGTGATCGACGTGGACGGCTTCGAGGGGCCGCTGCATCTGCTGCTGGCCCTCGCCCGGACCCAGAAGGTCGATCTGATGAAGATCTCCATCGCCCGACTGGCGGAGCAGTATCTGGCCTTTGTCCAGCAGGCGCGGCGGCGGCGGTTCTCGCTGGCGGCGGACTATCTGGTGATGGCGGCGTGGCTGGCCTATCTGAAGTCCCGTCTGCTGCTGCCGAAGAAGGCGCGGCCCGACGACGCGGCCGGAGATCCCGAGGACGTGGCGGCACAGCTGGCCTTCCGTCTGGCCAAGCTCGATGCCATGCGCAAGGCCATCGAAGCCCTGAAGGCCCGGCCGCAGCTGCGGCAGGACGTCTTCATGCGCGGGGATCCCCAGGCCGTGACCGTGCATTCGACCACCCGCTTCTCCGATGACCTGTTCGGCCTCGTAAAGGCCTATGCCCAGCAGCGGACCCGGGAGGCGGGACGCACCTACGCCCCGACCAGCCGCGTGGAGGCCTTCCCCCTCGAGGCGGCGCGCCACCGTCTGCGGGAAATCCTGCCGGAGCTGGACGGCTGGGCGAGCCTGGCCGTGATTGCCCCCCATCCAATGGGCGGCGCGGGGCCCTCGCGGGCGTCCTATGTGGCCTCGACCCTGTCGGCGGGGCTGGAGATGGTGAAGGAAGGGGTCCTCGAGGCCCGGCAGCTGGAGGCCTTTGCCGACCTCTATCTGCGCGCGCGTCCGGTGGTGCTGCCGGAGGCGGCCCCATGACCCCGGATATGGAGACCGACGAAGATCCCCTGTCCGGTGAGATGACGGCCGACGTGGAGATCCGCGACGTGGCGGAGACGGAACGTCAGATCGAGGCCCTGCTGTTCGCGGCGTCCGAACCCCTGTCCGCCGCCGATCTCGCGGCCCGTCTGCCGGCGGGCAGCGATGTGGGCCGGGCCCTGGCCATCCTGCGCCAACGCTACGAGGGCCGGGGCGTGGAACTGGTCTGTGTCGCGGATCGCTGGCGGTTCTCCACGGCCGCCGACCTGGCCTTCCTGATGACGGAGGAGCGGGAGGAGAGCCGACGTCTGTCCAAGGCCGCGATGGAGACCCTGGCGATCATCGCCTATCACCAGCCCATGACCCGCGCCGAGATCGAACAGGTCCGCGGTGTGGGGCTGTCCAAGGGGACCCTCGATCTCCTGCTGGAGATCGGCTGGGTGCGGATGCGCGGCCGCCGTCGCTCCCCCGGACGACCGGTGACCTATGGCACCACAGACGCCTTCCTGGCCCATTTCGGCCTCGGTTCCCTGTCGGATCTTCCCGGGGTCGCCGAGATGCGGGTGGCCGGGCTTCTGGACATGAACATCCCGGCCGATTTCTCCGTACCCGACCCTTCCAGGGGCGTCGGCGAGGAGGATCCTCTGGGCGAGGACGAGACCGATGCCCCCGAGTTCCATCAGGACTTCCTCGAGTAGGCTTTGCCGTCGCGCCGGGAATGTGTCAGGGCTAGGAATCGGGGTTAACGGACGTGAGCGGCCAAGACCCCGCTGAGATAG
>DAINBM010000192.1:0-5627 GCA_036732965.1 Caulobacteraceae bacterium
AGGGTGCGGACGTCCACGTCCGGGGCCAGGGGCACGTTGCGCATGTGCACGCGCAGGATCTTCTCCCGCCCGCCCACATCCGGGTTCGGCACCACGATCTGGCGGTCGAAGCGGCCGGGACGCAGCAGGGCCGGGTCCAGCACGTCGGGACGGTTGGTGGCGGCCACGAGGATGATGCCCTCATTGGCCTCGAAGCCGTCCATCTCCACCAGGAGCTGGTTCAGGGTCTGCTCGCGCTCGTCATTGCCGCCGCCGAGGCCGGCACCGCGATGACGGCCCACGGCGTCGATCTCGTCGATGAAGATGATGCAGGGGGCGTTCTTCTTGGCCTGTTCGAACATGTCACGGACGCGGCTGGCACCGACGCCCACGAACATCTCCACGAAGTCGGAGCCGGAAATGGTGAAGAAGGGCACGCCCGCCTCGCCGGCGATGGCGCGGGCCAGCAGGGTCTTGCCGGTGCCGGGCGGGCCGATGAGCAGCGCCCCCTTGGGGATCTTGCCGCCCAGACGCTGGAACTTGCCCGGATCCTTCAGGAAGTCGACGATCTCCTGCAGCTCTTCCTTGGCCTCGTCCACGCCGGCGACGTCTTCGAAGGTGACGCGGTTCTTGTTCTCGGTCAGCAGGCGGGCCTTGGACTTGCCGAAGCCCATGGCCCCTTTGCCCGCGCCCTGCATCTGGCGCATGAAGATCACC
Source organism: Caulobacteraceae bacterium (assembly GCA_036732965.1). Taxonomy (GTDB): domain Bacteria; phylum Pseudomonadota; class Alphaproteobacteria; order Caulobacterales; family Caulobacteraceae; genus CAIMFV01. The sequence goes on from DAINBM010000192.1 coordinate 697, forward strand.
CAGGCACCGACCAGCAGGATCACCGGCAAGAGGTTCACCAGCAGGCTGACCCAGGTGCTGGACTGGGCGGACTGGACCTTGATGTTGGCCTTCTGCGCCTCGAGGCGCTTCAGGAGTTCCTCCTGGCTGGTGGGGGTGGTCGCGGAATAGAGGCGGTTCTGCCCGTCGGTGGCCGACGCGGTGTCGCCCCGCAGGGTGACGGCCTTGATCTCGCCCTGGTCGACCTTCTGCAGCAGCTGGGAATAGCTGATCTCGTTCGAGGTCTGGGACTTGGAGCCCGGAGAGATGACGGTGTACAGCGCGATGAGCACTGCGATCACCACGCCCCAGATCGCGAGATTGCGAACAGTCATGCGAACGCCTTTTTTGGCCTGCCGGCCCGGAAACGCGTCGCCGGACCTGTTGATAGGAAGACGAAACCGTCTGTCTTCGGAAACATAGGGGCCCTTGTCCCCCGGCGCCATGCACAACCGGTAAATCCTGCGCGAGGGCGCGCCGGATTTGCCGGTTCCGGACGATGGGTCAGGCGGCCCACCACTCCCGCTGGTCCCGACGCTCCACCCGCCGGGTGACCCGGCTGGTGAGCAGGGACGCGAGGCCCGCGGGGGCCAGCAGGGCGTCGAGGGCTGCGGTCTGGCCCGGGTCGAGGGCATCGGCGGCATCCTGCACCCGCTGCAGCAGCCAGATGCGGTACGGCATGATCATCACCGTCAGGTCGAGGCCGCGCCAGGCGAAGGTCATCCGGCCCACGGTCCGGTCCATCGGTACGGCCAGCCGCTCGGTGCCCTGTTCGGGAAGCCAGGTGTTCAGCCAGCCGACCATGGCCACCACCTCCGGCAGATAGTCCTCGGCGATGAAGGCCAGCAGGGCGGCCAGGGTCGGCGAGGCCAGGGCCTCGGCCGCCGGGGCAGGCCGCGCCAGGAATTCGGCGGCGTCATCGTCCCGGGTGGTCATCCGCTCCACCCAGCGCCAGACATGCAGGGCGCGGCGCTTCATCAGCAGGGACGGATGCGGGTCCCGGCCGAGATGGGCGTGCAGCGGCGCGATCAGGCCGTAGTCGCCGATCGTGGGGCTGTCGCCGAGCAGATAGGGATAGAGGGCGAAGTGGGCGTCGAGGCGCTCCAGCAGGTCCAGATAGCTGGCCTCCACCGCGGCATGGCTGTCCGGGGTGACGCCGAAGCCCGCGGCCGCCTTGCGCATCAGGCCGCTGGACCGGGCAAACACCCCGGCCCGGGTCTCGGCATCCGCGCCGGGGAACAGGGCGTTGACGAAGTCGCGCTCCAGGAAGGGCAGGTTGTCCCCGTCGAAGTTCCAGCGATAGTGCATGGCCGGGCGCAGCAGGCCCTCGCCGCCGAACAGCTCGAAGATCAGGCTGATCACCTTCGCCACCGGATCGGCGGGATAGGCGGAGCGGGGGGCAAGACCCGCCTGCTCCACATGATCGATGATGTCGGTGCCGTCCTGGATGATGGCACCCGTCGGGGTCTGCAGAACCGGAATGATCCAGCGCCCGGTCTCCGGAATGATCTCGGTCGTGAACCGCCGGTCCCCGGGGGCGCGCTCCTCGATGGGCAGGCCCTGCTTGCGCAGATAGCTGCGGGCCTTGGCCGTGTAGAGCGACCCCGGCATGCCGTAGAGAATCCAGTCCGTCATCACAGCCCCCGATGCATTGATCCGGTCTCTGGAGAGCGTTTCTGCAGCCCCGGTGTCAATAGGTCTGCGCCGCTCCGGCGTGCCGGGTGCTGGCGCTGCATGCCCGACCCCTGTATCAGCACACCACACCCCTGGCTTCGGAGCCCCACGTGCAGACCATCCTCGTCACCGGCGGTGCCGGCTATGTCGGCAGCCACTGCTGCAAGGCCTTCGCCCGGGCCGGCTACCGGGTGGTGGTGTTCGACAACCTGTACCGCGGCTGGCGGGATCTGGTGCAGTGGGGCGACCTGATCGAGGGGGACCTGCTGGACGCGGACGCCGTCGGCAAGGCCATGGCCGCGGTGAAGCCCGATGTGGTGGCCCATTTCGCGGCCCTGACCTATGTGGGCGAAAGCGTCAGCGACCCCGGCCGCTACTATGCCAACAACTCCCTCGGCGCCTTCAACGTTCTGGAGGCCATGCGCGCCCAGGGCTGTTCGAAGTTCATCTTCTCCTCCACCGCGGCGACCTATGGCGTGCCGAAGATCGTGCCGATCCCCGAGGATCATCCCCAGTGGCCCATCAATCCCTATGGCTGGTCCAAGCTGATGGTGGAGCGGATGCTGGCCGACTATGCGAGCGCCTACGGCTTCACCTTCGCGGCCCTGCGGTACTTCAATGCCGCCGGCGCCGACCCGGACGGGGACACCGGCGAACGGCACGAGCCGGAGACCCATGTGATCCCGCTGGCCATCGAGGGTTCCCTGCGGGACGACTACAACTTCACCATCTTCGGCGATGACTTCGACACCCGGGATGGCACCTGCGTCCGCGACTATGTGCACGTGACCGATCTGGGCCAGGCCCACCGTCTGGCGGCGGAACACCTGCTGGCGGGCGGTGCGGGCGGCTTCTTCAATCTCGGTACCGGCGAAGGCGCCACGGTGAAGGAGATCGCCGATGCCATCGAGCGGGTCACCGGTCGCAAGCTGCCCCGCACCATCGGCCCCCGCCGGGCGGGTGACCCGCCGGTGCTGATCGCCTCCAACACCCGGGCGCGGGAGATCCTGGGCTGGACCCCCACCCATTCCTCCATCGACGAGATCGTTGCCACCGCCAATGCCTGGCGGCTGAAGGAAGGCGAGCGCCGGGGGTGAGGGGTGCGGGGTTCGAGACGCCCCGTTCCGGAGCTCCTCACGCTGACGACGGGTGTTGATCGAGCCCACTTGGCCGTCGGCTCAGAGCAAAAACGCGCTTCATCCTGAGGAGGGCCGAAGGCCCGTCGCGAAGGACGCGCTAGCGGTCCGGCGTGTTCCGGGCCAGCTCGTCCAGCCAGGCGGATGCGCTGGCATCGGAGGGCATGCGCCAGTCCCCCCGGGGCGACAGCGACCCGCCGGACGAGATCTTGGGGCCGTTGGGCACTGCCGAACGCTTGAACTGGTTGGCGAAGAACCGTTTCAGGAACAGGGCCAGCCAGCCCTTGACGGTCGCGAGGTCGTAGGCCAGGCGGGCGGAATCGGGCGTGTTCGCGGGCCAGTCTCCCTGGTCCGCATCTCCCCAGGCCTGCAGGGCCAGATAGGCGATCCGCGAGGGCGCGAAGCCGTAGCGGGACAGGTAGAACAGGTTGAAGTCCTGCAGGGCATAGGGCCCCACATAGCTCTCCGTCGACTGCACGGCCCCGTCCGCGCCGGCGGGCACCAGCTCCGGCGAGATCTCGGTGGCCAGGATGGCATGCAGCACCTGCGCGACCTCCGCCGATACCTCTCCCGAGCCCGCGACGAAGCGGATCAGGTGCTGGATCAGGGTCTTGGAGACCGAGGCATTGGGATTGTAGTGGGACATGTGGTCGCCCACCCCATAGGTGCACCAGCCCAGCCCCAGCTCCGACAGGTCACCGGTGCCCACCACCAGGGCCCCTGCCTGGTTGGCCAGGCGGAACAGATAGTCGGTGCGCAGCCCCGCCTGCACATTCTCGAAGGTCACGTCATAGACGGCCTCGCCCCGTCCCGCCGGGTGGCCGAGGTCGGCCAGCATCTGGGTGGCGGCCGGGCGGATGTCGATCTCCGCCCCTGTCACCCCGAGGCTGCGCATGAGGGCCCAGGCATTGGCCCGGGTGCCGTCGGAGGTGGCAAAGCCCGGCAGGGTGTAGGCCAGCACATGGCTGCGGGGCAGGCCCAGCTGGTCCATGACCCGGGCGGCGACGATCAGGGCCTGGGTGGAATCGAGGCCGCCGGACACGCCGATCACCAGCTTCTGCAGCCCGGTGGAGCGCAGCCTCTGGGCCAGGCCCTGGACCTGGATCTGGTAGGCCTCGGCGCAGTCCTGCGCCAGGCGGGCGGGGTCGGACGGCACATAGGGGAACCGCTCCACCTTGCGCAGCAGGGGCTGGGGACCCGCGGGGGGCAGGATTTCCAGCTCCAGGATGCGGAAGTCGTCGGCGGCGTCCGGGCTCTCCCCGAAGGCCCTGGTGCGGATGCGCTCCGCCCGCAGCAGGGCCAGGTCCACGTCGGCCATTGCGAGTGTCGGCGAGGCCGAGAACCGGGCCGTCTCCGCCAGTTCCCGGCCGTTCTCGAAGATCACCCCATGCCCGTCCCAGGCGAGATCCGTGGTGGACTCCCCCGGCCCTGCGGCGGAATAGGCATAGGCGGCGAAGCAGCGCATGGACTGGGCCGCGCACAGGGTGCGGCGGGCCTGGGCCTTGCCGATGACGATGTTGCTCGCCGACAGGTTCAGCAGCACCTCGGCGCCCGACACGGCGGCCAGGGTCGAGGGCGGGTCCGGGGCCCAGACGTCCTCGCAGATCTCCACATGGAAGGTCACGTGGATCAGGCCGGTGCTGCGGAACAGGAGGTCCGTGCCGAAGGGGACCGGATCCCCGGCGATCTCGATCTCGCCGGTGGTCTCGTGCCCGGGCGTGAACCAGCGGGGTTCGTAGAATTCCCGGTAGTTGGGCAGGTAGCTCTTCGGAACCACGCCCACCAGCCGTCCGCCATGGATCACGACCCCGCAGTTGTACAGCCGGCCCCGGCGGCGCAGGGGCGCGCCCACCACAAAGGCGGGCTTGAGCGCGGCACTGTCCCGGGCGAGCTGCGCCAGGGCCGTTTCCACCGCGTCCAGCAGCACCGTCTGGTGGTGCAGGTCGTCAATGGCATAGGCGCTTATCCCCAGCTCCGGAAAGACCAGCAGGCTGGCCCCCGCCGCATCGGCCTTCCGCACCTGGTCGAGGACGGCGGCGGCGTTGAAGGCGGGGTCCGCCGGGCGCACGGCCGGGGTGCAGACGCCCACGCGCACGAAGTCAT
>DAINBM010000193.1:0-5623 GCA_036732965.1 Caulobacteraceae bacterium
CGGTCTCGTGGGTGAGGCTGTCTCCGAAGGTCATGGCGAAGCCCTCGTCGATCAGCTTCTTGTAGATCGTGACGGAGTCCCCGGGGACGGAGGCGATCTCGGCCGCCAGCTTCAGGGCGGCGGGAAGCAGTTCGTCCGCCGGCACCACGCGATTGACAAGACCCCAGGCCTCCGCCGTGCGGGCATCGATGAAGTTGCCGCTGAGGGACAGTTCCTTGGCACGGTAGATGCCGATCAGGCGCGACAGCTTCTGGGACAGGCCCCAGCCGGGCAGGATGCCGACCCGGGCATGGGTGTCGGCAAAGCGGGCCCGCTCCGACGCGATCAGGATGTCGCAGGCCAGGGCCACTTCGAAGCCGCCGGTGATGGCCACGCCATTGATGGCACCGATGACCGGCTTGGTGCACATCTCGATGGCCTTGACCGGATTGGCCTCACCCCCGGCCGCATTGGCTGCCGACATGCCGCCGGGATCGGAGCCCAGCTCCTTCAGGTCGAGCCCGGCGGTGAAGGCGCGGTCCCCGGCGCCGGTGAGGATGATGACCCGGACCTCCGGATCGGCCTCCACCGCCTTGAGCCCGTCGTAAAGGGCCCGCCGCAGGTCGCGGGACAGGGCGTTCATGGCCTCGGGGCGGTTCAGGGTCAGGACGGCAATGCCGTCCTGGATGGCGGTCAGCAGCATGGGAGCCTCGTTGCGGGAGCGTTCCGGATGGATCTGCCGCCGACCTGATCCACTTCCGTCTGCAACGTCAAGCACCCGCGGTTGACCTTACGCCTGCCCGGCGGCTAAGCCTTCCCGCGCGCAGCCTCCGGAAGGACTCCCATGACCGAGATTGTTGACATCCTCGCCCGCGAAATCCTCGACAGCCGGGGCAATCCCACGGTGGAAGTCGATGTCGTGCTGGACGACGGGGCCTTCGGTCGCGCCGCGGTGCCGTCGGGCGCCTCCACCGGGGCCCACGAGGCGGTCGAGAAGCGCGACGGCGACAAGGGCCGCTATCTGGGCAAGGGCGTGCGGGCAGCCGTGGATGCCGTGAACGGGGAAATCTTCGAGACCCTGTCCGGCTTCGAGGCGGAGGATCAGCGCCGGATCGATTCGACCCTCATCGCCCTCGATGGCACGGCCAACAAGAGCCGGCTGGGGGCCAATGCCATTCTCGGCGTGTCCCTGGCCGTGGCCAAGGCCGCGGCGGCGAGCTCGGGCCTCGAGCTCTACCGGTATGTGGGGGGCGTGCAGGCCCGGGTGCTGCCGGTGCCGCTGATGAACATCATCAACGGCGGGGCCCATGCGGACAACCCCATCGACATCCAGGAATTCATGCTGGTCCCCGCCGGGGCCTCGAGCTTCTCCGAAGGGCTGCGCATGGGGGCGGAGATCTTCCACGCGCTGAAGTCCGAGCTGAAGGCCGCAGGCCATAATACCAATGTCGGTGACGAGGGCGGCTTCGCCCCGAACCTGGCCTCCGCCGAGGCGGCGCTCGCCTTCATCATGATGGCCGGCGAGAAGGCGGGCTACACGGCAGGCCGGGACTTCTGGCTGGCGCTGGATGTGGCGTCCACGGAGTTCTTCAAGGATGGCAAGTATCATCTCGAGGGGGAGGGCAAGGTTCTCGACCAGTCGGGCATGGTGGACTACCTGGCCGACCTCGCCGCCAAGTTCCCGATCGTGTCCATCGAGGACGGCTGCGCGGAGGACGACTTTGCGGGCTGGGCCGCCCTGACCGCGCGCCTCGGCAAGACCTGCCAGCTGGTCGGTGACGACCTGTTCGTCACCAATCCGGCACGTCTGGCCGACGGGATCCAGCAGGGCCTGGCCAACTCCATCCTCGTCAAGGTGAACCAGATCGGCACCCTGTCGGAGACGCTGGACGCGGTGACGATGGCACAGCGGGCTTCCTACACGGCGGTGATGTCCCACCGCTCGGGCGAGACCGAGGACGCGACCATCGCCGACCTCGCCGTCGCCACCAATTGCGGACAGATCAAGACCGGCTCGCTGGCCCGGTCCGACCGGCTGGCCAAGTACAACCAGCTGCTGCGGATCGAGCAGGAGCTGGGCGACCAGGCCGTCTATGCCGGACGCGAGGCCCTGCGCCTGACCAAGGGCTGAGACCGGGCGTGGCCGCGTCGCCGAGCTTCGACCCCAGTGATCCCTTAAGCAGATATTAAGCACAATCCGGCAGCAATGGGGCTCGTTCGCATGAAGGGCTCTTGCCGTGGTGGCTTGGCGTCGCAGTGAAGTCTTGTCCGTGAATGTGCGCCCGTATGTTCCTGCGGCGCTGATTGCCGGCTTGATCTTCTATTTCGGCATCAATGCCCTGACGGGAGATCGGGGGCTGCTGACCCATGCGCGCCGGGACGCGGTCCTCGCGCAGCGGGAGCATGAGCTTGCGGCCCTGCGCCGCCGCCATGCCGACCTCGCCGCCCGCATCAAGCTGATGTCCGAGACCCATCTGTCGAGGGATTATCTGGAGGAACGGGCACAGACCATGCTCGGCTATTCGGACCCTCGCGACTATGTCATTCGGCATACAAACTAGGCATTCAGCAAACGATTGCATCCCATTCGGCCCGAGGCTGGACTTTTCCGGTTTTTGAAGGCCAAAAAGGCATTGGACGTCCGGCGGGCGGCTGATTAAGACAGCGACGCGCGGGTGGGAGACAGCATCCCGGCCAGGCGTGCAGGGTATGGTCAGGAAGGTGTGACATGGCTCGTCAGAAGGCGTCCAAGGTGGCGGATCCCGCCAGCACGAACGTCGTGCCCTCGCGGGAGCAGATGCTGGACTGGTACCGGGGCATGCTGCTCATCCGCCGGTTCGAGGAGCGGGCGGGGCAGCTTTATGGCATGGGCCTGATCGGCGGCTTCTGCCACCTCTATATCGGCCAGGAGGCCATCGCCGTCGGCATGCAGGCGATCAAGCGCCCCGGCGACCAGATCATCACCGGTTATCGCGACCACGGCCACATGCTGGCGGCGGGCATGGATCCCCGCGCCGTCATGGCCGAGCTGACGGGGCGCGCGGCGGGGGTCGCCAAGGGCAAGGGTGGATCCATGCACATGTTCGACGTGGAGGCCGGCTTCTTCGGCGGGCACGGCATCGTGGGCGCGCAGGTCAGTCTCGGGACGGGACTTGGCTTTGCCAATCACTATCGCGGCGCGGCCAATGTCAGCTTCACCTATTTCGGGGACGGCGCGGCCAACCAGGGCCAGGTCTACGAATGCTTCAACATGGCCGAGCTGTGGCGTCTGCCGGTGGTCTATGTGATCGAGAACAACCAGTATGCCATGGGCACCAGCGTCGAGCGGGCCTCGGCGGAAACCCATCTTCACAAGCGCGGTGTGTCCTTCAACATCCCGGGCGAGGAAGTGGACGGCATGGATGTCGAGGCCGTCGCCGAGGCGGGGGCCCGGGCGGCGGAACATGCCCGCTCCGGTCAGGGGCCCTACATTCTCGAGATGAAGACCTACCGCTACCGCGGCCACTCCATGTCCGACCCGGCCAAGTACCGGACCCGGGAGGAGGTGGACGCGGTCAAGAAGGCCCGCGATCCCATCGATCACTTCCGCGAGCGTCTCGAGGCCCTGGGCTATGCCGACGAGGCGACCCTGAAGGCGCTGGATGCCGACGTGAAGGCCATCGTGGCCGACAGCGCCGAATTCGCCCGCACCGCCCCCGAGCCGGACCCGTCCGAGCTCTACACTGACGTCTATCTGTAAGGCCGAGCCGCATGAGCGTCGACATCCTGATGCCCGCCCTGTCTCCGACCATGGAGGAGGGCACCCTCGCCAAGTGGACCGTGACCGTCGGTGACACGGTTTCCGCCGGTGACGTGATCGCCGAGATCGAGACCGACAAGGCCACCATGGAGGTGGAGGCCGTGGATGAGGGCGTGGTCCTCGAACTGCTTGTCCCTGCGGGGACCGAGGGGGTGAAGGTCAACACGCCCATCGCCCGCCTGCAGGGGGACGGCCCCACTGCGGCACCTGCACCGTCTCCTGCGGCCGAGGCCATCGCCGCGTCGGCACCCGTGGCGGCATCCCGGCCGGCTGCAGCAGCCTCGCCCTCAGAGCCGGACGGGGCTGAGGGACGTCCCATGGCCCGAGTGACGGTTCGCGACGCCCTGCGCGACGCCATGGCCGAGGAGATGCGGCGGGATCCCGACATCTTCCTGATGGGCGAGGAAGTCGCCCAGTACCAGGGGGCCTACAAGGTCAGCCGCGACCTGCTCCAGGAATTCGGCGATCGCCGGGTGGTGGACACGCCGATCACCGAACACGGCTTTGCCGGTCTGGCGGTGGGTGCGGCATTCACCGGTCTGAAGCCGATCGTGGAGTTCATGACCTTCAACTTCGCGATGCAGGCCATCGACCATCTGATCAATTCCGCCGCCAAGACGCTCTACATGTCCGGCGGGCAGATCAAGTCCTCGATCGTCTTCCGCGGACCCAACGGTGCCGCCGCCCGCGTGGGGGCCCAGCACAGCCAGGACTACAGCGCCTGGTATGCCGCCGTGCCCGGGCTGAAGGTGGTCGCCCCCTGGGATGCCGCCGATGCCAAGGGCCTGCTGAAGGCCGCCATCCGCGACCCCAATCCCGTGGTCTTCCTCGAGCACGAGATCATGTACGGCGTGGAATTCGACGTGCCCGAAGGGGATGATTGGGTTGTGCCCATCGGCAAGGCCAAGGTCCGGCGCATGGGCACGGACGTGACCGTCAGCGCCCATTCGCGGATGGTAGGCCTCGCCCTCGAGGCCGCGGAGGTGCTGGCCGCCGAGGGCGTGTCGGTGGAGGTGATCGATCTTCGCACCCTGCGTCCCCTGGACCACGACACGGTGGTCGAGAGCGTGAAGAAGACCAGCCGTCTGGTCACTGTGGAGGAGGGCTGGGGTCCCTGCGGCATCGGTGCCGAGGTCTGCCAGCGCGTGATCGAGCATGCCTTCGACTGGCTGGATGCCCCTCCGGTGCGGGTGCACGGTGAGGATGTGCCCATGCCCTATGCCGCCAATCTGGAGGCCTTGTGCCTGCCGACTGTCGACAAGATCGTGACGGCGATCCGGGGCGTGATGGCGCGTGGCTGAGGCGTTTCTGCTCCGGACGGGCGGCTGTCACTGCGGTGCCGTGCGCTTCGAGGTGGACCTGCCCGAGGTGGTGGAGGTGCATGCCTGCAACTGCTCCATGTGCGACAAGGTGGGCTTTCTGCACGCCATCGTGCCGCAGAGCCGGTTCCGCCTGCTGACCGACCCGGCGGCCCTCAGCACCTATACCTTCAACACCGGCGTGGCCGAGCATCTGTTCTGCCGGACCTGCGGCGTGAAGAGCTTCTACCGCCCCCGCTCCAATCCAGACGGCTGGTCGGTGAACGCCCGGTGCCTGGACGCCCGCGAGACGCTCGACCTGCACATCGAGGCCTTCGACGGCCAAAACTGGGAGGCCCATGCCGCGGGCCTCGCTCATCTCAGTGAGGACCCCGCATGACCGACATCCTCATGCCTGCCCTGTCGCCGACCATGGAAGACGGCGTCTTGACCAAGTGGCACATCAAGGTCGGCGACACCGTGTCCGCCGGGGACGTGATCGCCGAGATCGAGACCGACAAGGCCACCATGGAGGTGGAGGCCGTGG
>DAINBM010000194.1:0-5621 GCA_036732965.1 Caulobacteraceae bacterium
GATGATGGCACCGGTCTGCCAGGCCAGGGAACTGAGGGCGATGGCCCGGGGCAGCAGGGCCCGGGGCACCAGCATGGGGGAGATGGCCGACATGGCCGGGGACTGGAAGGATCGGATCGCGCCGAACAGCACGGCAATGGCGAAGATGCCCCAGAGCGGCGGCTGGGCCGTCTGCGACAGGCCGATCAACACGCCGACGCAGACCACCTCGCTGGCGAGGCAGGCCAGATAGATCTTCTTGCGGTCGAAGTGATCGGCCACGGCACCGGCCACCAGGGTCAGGGCGAACAGGGGCAGGAACTGGGCGAGGCCGATCATGCCGACCATGAAGGCGCTCTCCGCCACGGTCATGGAGTGGCGGGCCACGTCGTAGACCTGCCAGCCCAGGGTCACCCCCTCGACCATGACGCCCAGCGTCGAGGCAAAGCGCGCGGCCCAGTACAGGGAATAGTCGCGATGGGCGAACACCCGGTCCGGGTGCGCAGCGGGGAGCAGAGCTGACATGTCGAGCGAACTTGGCGGCCGCGTGGCCGGTTGGCAATCCGCCGCAGCACCTTTTTCTTTGACGCGCCCGGGCCGCAGCCCTAAAGCGCCGACGCGGGCATGGGGCCCGGATCTGGGACGACCTTGACCTTGACCACACTCTCCGCGCCTACCGGATCGGCAGCGCCGACCGATGCTGTCCCGTCCGTGCGGATTGTCGTCGAAGGCACCGATCACGCCGCGGCATTCGACGCCCTGGTCGACCAGGTGTTCGGTCCGGGACGGTTCGCCAAGATGTCCCAGCGCATCCGGGAGGATAACCGCCCCCTGGCCGACCTGTGCTTCATGGCCGTGGAGGGCGCGCGCGTCGTGGGCGGGGTCCGCCTGTGGCCGATCCGTGTGGGCGGAACGTCCGCCGTCTTTCTCGGCCCCGTGGCCGTCAGCCCGGACCTCCGCAGCCAGGGGGTCGGCGCGGAGCTGATCCTGCGGGCCTGCGCGGCGGCAAAGGCAGCCGGGCATGGTCTGGTGCTGCTGGTCGGCGATCGCTCCTTCTTCGAACCCCTTGGATTTGTGGAAGTTCCCCGGGGGCAGCTGAGCCTGCCGGGACATGCCGATCCGGCGCGAACCCTGTGGCGGGAACTGGCGCCCGGCGCGGGGGCTGTCCTGCGCGGGGCGGTGGTTCCGGGCTGAACATCGGCCCATTGCGTGAGGATGCGACGGGCGGGACTTCCATCCCGGCCCGCCCTGTCCTAACTCAGGTCCATGGGCAGCCCTGCAGATCGATCACCCGACTTCCGAAACGGCCTCGACGGCCTGGCTGCCGCGGCAGCTCAGGGCGGGGAAGGTCGCGGGCTTCCCCCTGTCCATCTGTGGAACCCGCCCAATTGCGGGGACATCGATATCCGCATTGCCCGGGACGGCCTTTGGTTCCACGAGGGAACCCCCATTGGCCGGGCCCCGCTTGTCCGGCTGTTCTCCACCATTCTGCGTCTCGATCCGGACGGCTACTGGCTGGTGACACCGGTGGAGAAGATGCGGATCTGGGTGGAGGACGCCCCCTTCATCGCGACCCGGGTCGACCGGGTGGGGGACGCCCTTCGCTTCGAGACCAATGTCGGCGACGTGGTGGAAGCCGGGCCCGATCACGCCCTGCGGGTGGCGATGCAGCCCGGAACCGGCGAGCCGCGCCCCTACCTGCACGTGCGCCGCGGGCTCGAGGCCCGCCTGTCCCGCCCGGTCTTCTATGAACTGGCAGAGATGGCCACCGTGCAGGACACCCCCGAGGGGCCGCAGTATGGTGTCACCTCCAACGGGGCGTGGTTCCCCATCGGGCCGGTGGGGAGCGCGCTTTGAAGATCGGGCCCGACGCGCCGCTGGAGGTGCTGGAACCTCATCTGAGGGCCCGTCTGCACCCTCTGGACGGGCATGACCTGGCCCGCCATCGCCCCCGGTCGGACCGGGACCTCAATCCCGGCGACGCCGTGCGCCCATCCGGCGAGCTCACGGCGGCGGCGGTGCTGGCCGGCCTGATTCCGCGGCCGGAGGGGCTCAGTGTGCTGCTCACCCGCCGGTCCGATGCCCTGCGCCGCCATTCCGGTCAGGTCGCCTTCCCCGGCGGACGGGCGGAGGCCGGGGAGACCCCCTGGCAGACGGCCCTGCGGGAGGCGGAGGAGGAGATCGGCCTCTCCCCCGACCATGTCCAGCTGCTGGGGCTGGGGGATCGCTACGAGACCGGGACCGGCTATGCCGTGACGCCGGTGGTGGCGATCCTGTCCCCGGGCCTGAACCTGAGGGCGGACCCCTCGGAGGTGGCGGAGATCTTCGAGACGCCCTTCGGCTTCCTGATGAACCCCGACAATCACGAGCGCCGCATCTGGTCCCAGCCGGGCCTGCCCGACCGGCACTATTACGCCATGCCGCACGAGGGCCGCTTCATCTGGGGGGCCACAGCCGGCATGCTGCGGGCCCTGTACGAGCGGTTGTTCGGCGACGGGGCCTGATCCGGTCCCGCCGCCCTCCGGCGCCGGTCAGCGCGGGTCGGTGCCGATATGCGCCTTCAGCCAGTCCTCCACCGTGGCGTGCCACTGGAGGGAGTTGGCGGGTTTCAGCACCCAGTGGTTCTCGTCCGGGAAGTAGAGGAACCGGCTCTCGATCCCCTTGCGCTGCAGCATGGTGAAGGCCGCCACCCCCTGATCGAGGGTCACCCGGTAGTCCCGTGCCGAATGGATCACCAGCATCGGCTTGTCCCAGGCCGCCACGTGATTGGCCGGGTTGAACCGCTCATAGGCGGCGGGGTCGGCATAGGGCGTGGCATGGTCGTTTTCCCATTCGGAGAACCACAGTTCCTCCGTGGCTGTGCCGTTGAAGCGGGTGTCATAGACCCCGTCGTGATCCACCAGGCATTTCCACGGCTTGGACCAGTTTCCTGCGATCCAGTAGACCATGTAGCCGCCGTACGAGGCCCCCAGCGCGCAGGCCCGGTCGCCATCGATCCAGCTGTACTTGGCCTGGGCGGCGGCCCAGCCCTTCTGCAGGTCCTCCAGGGGGCGGTCGCCCCAGTGACCGGAGATCGTGTCGGTGAAGGCCTGACCATAGCCGGTGGACCCGTGGAAATCGATGAACACCACCGCATAGCCGCGACCGGCATAGGTCTGCGGGTTCCAGCGATAGCTCCAGCCGTCACCGAACGAGCCCTGAGGCCCGCCGTGGACGATGAAGGCCGTCGGATAGGTCTTGCCCGGCTGCCAGCCGTGCGGCCGTACCACATAGCCGTGGACCGTCTCGCCATTCCATCCGGTGAAGGTGAAGGGCTCGTAGGCACCCATCGTCACGCCGGACAGGGTCGACCGGTTCGCCTGGGTCAGCGGCACCAGCGTCCCGTTGTCCTGCAGGCGATAGAGGTCCGAGGGCGCGGCCAGGCTGTTGAGGGACAGGACCAGGGTCTTGCCGGCCACATCGAACCCGTCCACGTGCCCGCCCGTCGTCAGGGGCCGGACCGCGCCGGTGGCGATCTCGAGGCGGAACAGGCGCTGGGTGCCGGTGTCGCCAGCCGTCAGGTAGAGGGCGCGGCCGTCCGCGGACCAGGCGATCCTGTCGGCCGAGCGATCAAAGCTGGCATCCACCTCCCGGGTCTGGCCAGTCTTCAGGTCACGAACCATCACGCCGAACCGATCCGCCTCGAAGCCGGGGCGCTTCATTGCCCGCCAGGCCAGCTTCGATCCGTCCGGGGAATAGGCCGGCCCCACATCCTCGGCGGGATTGCCGGGGGTGATGTTCACCGGCGCACGGGAGCCATCCAGGGGCACGGTCCAGAGGTCGAAGTTCGTGCCCCAGGGCTCGGTCTTCCCCGCCAACCGGGCAGAGAAGGTCACCTCCCGTCCGTCCGGGGAGAGGGCAAAGTCGTCATCGTCGCCGAAGGGCTGGCCCGGCGAGTCGCCATCGAAGCCGGGCATCAGGTCGGTGGCCGTGTCCGGGGCCTCGAGCTTCACCGCGAACAGGTGGTTGCGGGTGCCGTCCGCCCAGCTGTCCCAGTGCCGGATGAACAGGCGGTCATAGACCACCCCGTGGGCCTTGCCGGCGGCCCTGGCGGCCGTCCGCTCCACCGTGCAGGCCAGGGTCGGGCAGTCGGGATAGACGCTCAGCGCCACCACCAAGCCCCGGCCGTCGGGGGTCAGCCGGAACTCGCCCACATCCAGCGGCAGGCGGGTGACCTGCGTGGCCGTCTGCCCTGCCGCGTCGGTCCGCCACACCTGGCTGGAGCCGGAGCGGGACGACAGGAAATACACGGCCTTGCCATCCGGCGACCAGCGGGGATGGGTGGCACCGCCGGCGGAGGCGGCAAGCTTCACCGCCGGTGTGGTCCCGTCCGCGGTCACTTCCCAGATCGACGAGACGCCCTTGTTGGCGGCAAGATCGGTGCTGCGCTGGCTGAACAGCACCCACTTGCCGTCCGGGGAGAGGTGCGGATCGCTGACGCGCTCCAGCGACACCAGGTCCTGGGCGGTGAAGGCCCGGCCGGCGGGGGTGTCGGCACGACCGGGCCCGGGGGCAGCGGCGAGGGCAAGGGTGACCGCCAGGAGCGGCAAGCAGCGGGACATCACGGACTCCGTCTGGGATCGATGCGCCGGACTATAGCGGGACCGGACGATCTTTCCCGCAGATTCTGCAGGTCCTGTGCTGGGGGTCGTCATCCGTCCCGGCGATCGAGAAACCGGGCCAGGGCCGCCGTGAAGTGGTCGGTTTCGCCCGCCGCCGCAAACAGGTCGCGGGTGGCGTCGTCGTCCTCGGTCTGTCCAGCCTCGATCCGGGCGATGATGTGCTTGGCCTGGCGCTGCGACCATCCGGACAGCGCGATGAGGGCCCGGACCTTGGCGGCCACGGCGGCGTGAAGCTGGTCTGCCGGGTGCACCTCGGTCACCAGTCCCTGCGCCAGGGCCTGATCGGCGGTGACGACAGTGGCTGCCAGCAGCATGTCCTTGGTCCGGGCGTGTCCCACCGTCCGCATCAGGCGCCGGGTATCGGACAGGCTGTAGAGCAGGCCGAGACGGGCCGGAGGGACGGCGAACTGTGCCGTGTCGCCGCAGATCCGCAGGTCACAGGCGAGCGCCACGGCCAGCCCACCGCCGATGCAGTAGCCGTCGATGCAGGCGATCACCGGCACGCCGAGCCCGTCGATGGCCGCTGTCGCCGCATCAATGGCGCGGGTATAGGCCACGGCTGACTCCTTCTGGCCGAAGACCGCCGGAAACTCGGCAATGTCCGCCCCGGAGGCGAAGTGCCCGCCCGCGCCCCGGATCACCAGGGCCCGAACGGGTGAGTCGGACTCCAGGGCAGCCATCACCCTTGGCAGGTCGTGCCACATGGCGAGGTTCAGGGCATTGCGCTGCCGCGGTCGGTTGAGCACCAGGGTCGCCACGGGACCCTCGATCTCCAGCAGCAGGTCGCCGTCCGCAAACGCCTTGCGAACCGGGGCAGACGGGAGCGGGTCAGGCGACATGAGGCGTTCCGAATTTCGGTCGGGGGACAGGGGGGCAGCCTAGCCGCCGGAGGTCGGCCTGTCGCGGATCGTGACCGGCAATTGCGCTGGTGCGGGCGGCCGGACTTGAACCGGCATAGGGTTGCCCCTGACAGATTTTCTT
>DAINBM010000195.1:0-5602 GCA_036732965.1 Caulobacteraceae bacterium
TGTCGGAGAGAGACGCATCAGCCCGTACGACCTCGATGAGGTCGGCCAGGGACGGTCTGGAAGGGGTCGTGGAGCTCATTTTGACCTCGTGATGACAGGGACGGACACTAGCGGAAAATCGTGATAACGGCAAGCGCACAATGCAAGTTACTACGCCTTGCCTTAATCACGACATGCATATTCAATGGTGTTTTCATGAAGGTTTTCCAGACCGTATCAGTACATCCACGGCGTCAGCCGCGACGCGGACGACGCGCCCGATCCGGACGCAGGCAAGCGTCTCGGATGCGATCCAACGAGACACCGTGCGCGGCGACACGCGCATGCGCGCGGCCACTTCGGGGATGGTCAGAAGCGCGTGACGCGTCGGCTGCGGATCACGGCGAACCGTAGGATTGCGCTGGCCAATGGAAGACACTTCCCTCGACCGCAGCCAGCCGGGGAGGACGAAATCGCGTCCGTCAGTTGAGGCCGCCGATTCGGGGATTGTGCGTAATCGAGACATCGCTCGAGGATGCCAGGCGGCTGACGCTCGAGCGTCCGCAGAACCTGCCGGAATTGTGTGGAGGTTTTGCGGCCTGAACCGTCGGGGCTTCAGGTGGCCGTCTGATTCACTACGTCCGTCGAACTGGGGAGGATTGGGGGATGATCCGTGGCGCCGACGGAGGGGCGGCCCGCGGTTTCCGGCAAACATCCGCTCGCTCCCGACAACAGCCTCGACGGATGTGCTGAACGAGGGCCAAGTAGAGCGCTTCGATCCTTGGGCGCCGCGCCGTGGCAAAGGTCCGGTGCCGGTTCATTTCGCGGGAGAGTTCCTGGATGTCCTTCGTTCGTGACGCCGCAACCGGCGACCACCGGCTGAGAATGGGAATGATCGGGGGCGGCGTGGGATCGCTCATCGGTCCCGCGCACCGGCTGGCAGCCGAACTGGATGGCCAGATTGCCCTCGTGGCCGGGGCGTTCAGCAGTGACGCCCAGAGGTCCGTTCGGTCGGGGGAAAGCTATGGCGTCGACCCGGGGCGCGCCTATCCGACGGTCGAGGCGATGTTGGCCGGTGAGGCGCGGCGACCCGACGGGATCGAGCTGGTTGCGATCGCCACGCCCAACCACCTTCATCTCGCCGCGGCGGCCGCTGCGCTTGAAGCGGGTCTTGCGGTGATCAGCGACAAACCCGCCACGGCGACCCTTGCCGAGGCGCGGGAGCTCGCATCCTGCGTCAGCCGCACAGCCCGCCCCTATGCGCTCACCTATACCTATACGGGCTATCCCATGGTGCGACTTGCCCGAGAGCAGGTGGCGGCGGGGGCCATCGGTCGGGTCCGGAAGGTGGTGGTCGAATATTCGCAGGGCTGGCTTGCCTCCGCGGCTGAAGCTGAGGGCAACCGCCAGGCCAGCTGGCGTGTCGATCCGGCGAGATCGGGGGTCGGGGGCTGCATCTCCGACATTGGCGTCCATGCCTTCAACCTGGCCGAGTTCGTCTCCGGCGAGGCGGTCACGGAAGTGCTGGCCGATCTTGGAAGCGTCGTTCCCGGTCGGCGTCTGGACGACGACGCCACGGTGCTGCTGCGGTTCGGCAACGGCGCCCGCGGCGTCCTGATCGCCTCACAGATTGCGACGGGAGAGATGAATACCGTGCGGCTGAGGCTCTATGGCGATGCCGGTGCCCTGGACTGGAGCATCGGGACCCCTGACCAGATCGTGGTGAGCCGCATGGACGGCCAGACGGAGATCGTGCGCGAACAGGAGCGCGACATCGCACAGACCGGGGCGCGTGCCCCGGGTCTTTCCGGACCTCAAGGGCAGTTCATCCTGGCGTTCGCCAATATCTACCGGGATTTTGCCGGTGTCGTCCGGGGGGATGGGCCCGGAACCTATCTACAGGGAATAGAAGCCGGCCTTCGCGGAATGGCGTTTGCCGAGACATCGGTCCTCGCGTCCCGCGAACATAGGGGCTGGGTGGCGCTTTGCCCGTGAGGGCCTGGCGCGCGGCTTCAGGTCAAAGGCCTGCCAGCACGCCGCCATCCACATAGAGAACCTGGCCGTTGACGAAGCTCGAGGCGTCCGAGGCCAGAAAGATGGCAGCACCGATGAGTTCATCCACGTTTCCCCAGCGGCCTGCCGGTGTCCTTCGCCGGATCCAGGCGTCGAAGGCCTCATCCGCGACGAGCGCGGCGTTCATTTCGGTGGCGAAGTAGCCAGGTCCGATGGCGTTGATGTTGAGGCCCAGGGGTGCCCACTCCACGCACATGGCCCGGGTGAGCATCTTCACGCCGCCCTTCGCCGCCGCATAGGGGCCGACGCCCGGGCGCGCGGCCTCGCTCATCAGCGAGGCGATGTTGATGATCCTTCCCTTGCCCCGGGGGGCCATCAGACGTGCGGCCTCTCGCCCGCAGCGGAACACAGCCGTGAGGTTTGTCTCGATCACCTCGGCCCAGGTGTCTTCTGGAACCTGAAAAAGCGGGGACCGGCGCTGGATGCCCGCGTTGTTCACCAGGATGTCCATCGGGCCCATGTCCTGTTCGAAGCGCATCATGCCGCCTGAGACCTGGTCTGGGTCAGTGACGTCGAACACGCAGGCCTGCACAGCCAGACCTTCGTCCCGCAGGGTCGCGGCGGCATCTTCGGTCCGGACCGGGTCGCGACCGTTCAGCATGACCTGAGCACCGGCCTGGGCAAGTCCGCGGGCGAGGGCAAGGCCGATCCCGCGGGAGGACCCGGTCACAAGTGCTTTTCTGCCGGAGAGGTCGAAACGGTTCAGGGACACGGTCTGCGCTCACAGTCAGGGGGTCGGGGCCATCTCGAGTCGCGAGATGGCTTGAGTATCCAGCTCCAGCGGTGTTCCTGCGGTCAGGTCAACCTCCAGACCCGGCGTCCGGTCGCCGAGGGCAATCCGGATCTTGGCCGACGCTTCTGGCAGAAGGGTCACCCGCCGAAGCCTGTCGTCCTTTATCGCCGCTGAAACCAGAATGGCACCGTCCGCGCGCAGTCCGCTGAACGAGACGTTGCTCCAGGCTTGCGGAATGGCGGGGAACAGGCGCAGGCGTCCCGGCGCACTCTGCAAGAGCATGGTCTGGATGGCGTCCGAAGCGCCCATGGCGCCTTCGATCGTGAACGCCCCGAAGGGGGCCATGCCGATGCCGACGCCGCGCCAGTCCCCATTCGCATGGAAGCCGTTGGGGAAGACAAAGGCGGTGGCGTAGTCGATCAGACGTTTCCGAGCGGTCTCGCCATCCCCGATCCGGGCGGAAATGGCTGCGGCCCACGCGTGGCTGTAGCCCATCCAGAAGGCACCGGAGGCCTCGTTGATGCCCTGGGCCGTGGCGCGGGCAATGCCCCGGGCTTCGGGCTGGGCGTCGAGACCGTCGAACAGGCCAAGGGGATGGACGCCGACGGCATGGGAGAAGTGGCGATGGTGACCGGGATAGTCGATCCCGGGCGCAACGAGCAGGGCCCCTGATTCCGACAGGCTGACGTCCGGAAGTTCACGCGCCACCCCGCGCCAGCGCGCGGCCTCGACAGGACGCTCCAGCGCGTCCGCCATGTCGGCGGCGGCACCCAGCACCCAGTGGAACAGCGTCAGGTCATAGTTGCTCCAGTCCGACAGCCAAGCCTCAGGCGAGTTGTCGCCGACCTCGGGGGAGGAGGAAAGCGCCACTGAGCGGAAGCCCCGCGCATTCCGTCGTTCACTGATCCCCTCGACGAAGCGGCAGACATCGCCGAGATAGGGATAAGCCCGATCGGCCAGGAACGCGCGATCCTGGCTGTACCGCCAGTGCTGATGAAAATGGTGGGACAGCCAGGCGCTGGTTGACACCGAATGGGTGTACTGGCGCCACCCGCCGATCTGGCGGTTCAGGATGTCTGCGGTCATGGGCACGTTCAGACCGTCCAGGCCGAAGAACTGCCGCGTCCAGGCCCGGCACGCCTCCCGGGTGTCCCAGAGCCAGTCGAGAAACCCCAGCCCGGCTTCCAGCTGGTCACCCAAATAGGCGGGCCAGTAGGTCATCTGGGTGTTCAGGTCGTGGTGGTAGTCGCCCTTCCATGGCGGCAGGCGGCCCGCGTCGGTGGTCCAGACTCCCTGGAGGGAGGCCGGCGGACACCCGCGGCGGGCAGCGCTGCCGAACTGGGACATGCCGGCATAGTAGGTCTGCTCGATGGAGGGTTCCGGAAGCCGGACCTGGCCGCGGGACCAGTAGTCGGCCCACCACGCGGCCACCGCGCGCGCCTCGTCGTCGAAATCCGTCTCAAGGCGGGTCGTGACGCTGGCGGTGGCGCGGGACAGAAGCTCCGGATCGTCTGTGGTGCCGGTCTCGATGCACCATGCGCCGGTCCAGGTATGGCCATGGGTTTCATGGGCCAGGACCACGGCGAAGGCGAAGCTGCCAAAGCCCTGCTGGACGAAGCCCTGGAGTCCGTCGGCGGAAACGGTCTGCGGCGAAGGATAGCCGAGATCCCAGGCATTGTGCTGGCTGAGATTGAAGCCGCCGGGGGGCGGCAATCCCTCAGGGGGACCGCCGAACGGCGGCGGGATCAGGCGTGCAACCGGGGCCTTTCCGGTCACCTTCATGCGGCCGATGCCGCCCGTTTCGGAAATGAGCGCCAAAAGGGCTGTGCCGTCAGCGAAATCGATCCGGGCCTGACCCGTGGCCCTTTCAAGGCGCCAGCGGATGGCGGGGGCCTCGAAGGTCAGCTCCAGCCGGCCGGCGGACAGACGGGTGGGGCCTGCCCGGTCATACGGTGCCTCGAGCAGGGTCTTGAGCGCGTCATGCGCGCCCGCACGATGCGCCTCGACCACATGGTCCCAAGTGTAGTCCGGGCCCTCGTATTCGGGAATAGGCCGCAGGTCCCAGAGATCGGCACGATCGAGCGACAGGCGCACGCAGACACCCTCGCCCCAGAGGCTGGCACCGATCTTCCCATCCCCGATGGGTAGTCCCTGATCCGAGGAGGGCGGTGCCGCGTCTTGATCGAGCGGGTGGCACCAGATGGGATGGGACGGATCGAGCACGGGCCGCCTATCGCGGCCAGAGCCTTGGGTTCAGCGGCCCGTCCGCGATCT
The DNA here is from genome assembly GCA_036732965.1 of Caulobacteraceae bacterium. GTDB lineage: Bacteria > Pseudomonadota > Alphaproteobacteria > Caulobacterales > Caulobacteraceae > CAIMFV01. Next base: position 5,060 of record DAINBM010000195.1, read on the forward strand.
CGCCGGGGGGGACGGCGTTCAGCCAGAACTGATGGTCCATGGCCCGGATGCCGCTGAGGTCCGCGCTCACCCGAGCACCGTCGGCGTACCAGATCACGGTCATGACCGAGCGCATCAGGTCCGTCGGATTGGCCGGTGCGCGATGGAGGGTCCACCCCCTGTGGAAGGTGGCATCCCCTGCCTTCATCGCCCCGTGGGTGGATGTGGAGAAGCCTTCGCGTTCGACCATTTCAGCAAACGCCGCCTCGCTCTCGTCTCCGATGATCCAGGGGCCGAGGTCACGCCGCACGTGGCTTGCGTCCGCGAAGGTCATGGAACCCACCGTGTCCGGCACGTCCACCAGCGGCATCCACATGGTGATCGTGTCATCGGTGTCCAGTGGCCAGTAGGTCTGGTCCTGATGCCAGGGCGTGTGACCGCCCCCCGGTTCCTTGGTCAGTGACTGGTCGTGATAGAGGCGCACGCCGGGGACCCCCAGCAGGTCGGCGGCGACCTTGGCGAAACGGGCGGAAAAGACGAACGGCTTGATGTCCGCATCCCGGG
>DAINBM010000196.1:0-5593 GCA_036732965.1 Caulobacteraceae bacterium
GACGCCGCCCAGGATGTTGCGGATCGTGCCGTTGGGCGACTTCCACATCTTGTGCAGCTTGAACTCTTCGACGCGCTGCTCGTCCGGGGTGATGGTGGCGCACTTCACGCCCACGCCGTACTTCTGGATGGCGTGCGCGGAATCGATGGTCACCTGGTCGGCGGTGGCGTCACGGTTCTCGACGCTGAGGTCGTAATAGTCGATCGTCAGGTCCAGATACGGGAAGATCAGCTTGTCCTTGATCAGCTTCCAGATGATCCGGGTCATCTCGTCGCCGTCCATGTCGACGACGGGATTGGCAACTTTGATCTTGGACATGCGCGGGCGGGCCTTCCTGTTCGGATCGGTGGAGTTTGGCGGCGTCTATAGACCGATGCGCGGGCCCATGGAAGCGCCCGGGTGCAAGGTCGTCTGCGCCCGGATCGCCGTCGACGAGGCCTTGTGCAGCGGACCGCGCAGGAACATCCAGGCGGGGGCCGCCGCACGGGCCAGCACCGGGCCCTGGCGGCTGGGCAGTCGGGCATGGGGAAAGCGCCGGGCCGCGGGCCCCAGGCGGCTCTGCAGCAGGGCCCCCGGGCGGGATATGACGGCGACGGGCACCGCGCGCAGCAGGTCTGTCCAGCCCCGCCAGCGGTGAAAGCCTGCCAGATTATCCGACCCCATGATCCAGATGAAGTGAACGCCGGGAAAGCGCGCCTTGAGCACCCGGACGGTGTCGATGGTGTAGGTCACGCCGAGCCGGGTCTCGAGATCGCTGATGATGTCCCGCCGCCCGGTGAAGGCGGCGACGCTGGCCATCCGTTCGGCCAGGGGGGCGGTCTGGTGAACGGATTTCAGGGGGTTCTGGGGGGAGACCAGCCAGATCAGCCGGTCGAGGCGCAGGCGCTCCATGGCGGTGGCGGCCACATGGGCATGACCGTCATGGGCGGGATTAAAGGACCCGCCGAACAGGCCGACCCGCATGCCCGGGGCCAGGGTCAGGCCCAGACGCAGTCCATCCGGACGGCCGCAGACCGGTGCCCGACGGGCCGGTCCGCCCCAGCGCTGGGGCTGTCGGACCATCCGTTTCAGCTCGAGGGCGTCCAGGGAGCAGGGGCCACGGCGTCGCCGGGCTGGATCTGCGCCTCCGCCGCCCGCTGCTCGCGGATCGCCCCCATGGCCGCACGCAGCACCGCGGTGACCCCCTCCCGGGAGACGCCGGAGACCAGCATGGGGGCCTTGCCCGCCGCCGCTTCCAGTTCCGCCGCCTTCTCGGCCCTTGTCTCCGGGTCGAGGGCGTCGATCTTGTTCAGGGCCAGGATCTCGAGCTTGTCCTCCAGGTCGAAGCCATAGGCCACCAGCTCGTCGCGCACGGTGTGGTAGGCCCCGGCAATGTCGTCCTGGGTCCCGTCGATCAGGTGGATGAGCACGGCGCAGCGTTCGATATGGCCGAGGAAGCGGGTGCCGAGGCCGGCGCCCTCGCTCGCCCCCTCGATCAGTCCGGGAATGTCGGCCAGGACGAAGCGCTCCATCTCCGACAGGTCCACGACCCCGAGATTGGGGGACAGGGTGGTGAAGGGATAGTCGGCGATCTTGGGCTTGGCGGCGGAGGTGGCGGCGAGGAAGGTGGATTTGCCGGCATTGGGCAGGCCGACCAGACCGGCATCGGCGATCAGCTTCAGGCGCAGCCAGAGCCACTTCTCCTCGCCCAGCTGGCCGGGCATGGCGAAATAGGGGGCCTGGTTGATCGGTCCCTTGAAATGGACATTGCCGTGGCCGCCATTGCCACCCCGGGCGAGGCGCACGCGCATGCCGGGCCGGTCCAGATCGACCAGCAGGGTCTCCCGGTCCTCCTCCAGCACCTGGGTGCCCACGGGCACGCGCAGGACGATGTCCTCCCCCGCCGCGCCGTGCCGCTGGCGGCCCATGCCGTGGACGCCGGTCTCGGCCTTGAAGTGCTGCTGGTAGCGATAGTCGATCAGGGTGTTCAGTCCGTCCACGGACTCGATCCACACGTCGCCGCCGCGCCCGCCGTCACCGCCGTCGGGCCCGCCATATTCGATGAACTTCTCCCGCCGGAAGGAGACGGCCCCGCCGCCTCCGTCACCGGAGCGAATGTATATCTTGCACTGGTCCAGAAACTTCATCAGCGTCCTATGGCCGAAAAACAGGTGATCCGTCGAGATGCGCCTACCAGGAGACACAGATCCATGGCCGATGACCTGAGCCGCAACATAGACGATTTCGTGCGGCGTGACTTCACTTTCGACGGGGTGACCAAGCCGGTCATGTGCACCGGCGACCGCGGACCGGCGGTGATCGTCATCCACGAGATCTACGGCTTCACCCCGCACCTTGCCCGGCTTTGCCGCTGGATCCGGGATGCGGGGTTCCGGGTCTATGCCCCCGTTCTGGTGGGCCGGGCCGACGCCACCAACCCGGAGACGGTTGCACTGGGCCGCATCCTGTCCCTGTGCGTCAGCCGGGAGTTCACCCTGTTCGCGTCCAACCGGGCCAGTCCCATCGTGGACTGGCTGAAGCCCCTGGCCCGGGAGCTGCACAGGGACTGTGGCGGCAAGGGGGTGGGCGTCATCGGCATGTGCCTGACCGGGGGCTTTGCCCTGAACATGGCGGTGGATCCGAGCGTCGTGGCCCCCGTGCTCAGCCAGCCCTCCATGCCGCCCCGCGACCCGTCGGGGATCGACGCCTCTCCCTCGGAGATCGCCGCGGTGAAGGCCCGCATCGCCGAGGAGGGCCTGACGGTCCGCGCCTGGCGGTTCGAGGGTGACGCCCTGTGCCGTCAGCCGCGCTTTGACCGGTTGAGTGCCCTGCTGGGCGACGGCTTCCTGCCGGTGGTCCTGCCCGACAGCGCGGCCAATCCGGCCGGGATGAAGGCCCAGGGGCGCCCGCCCCATTCGGTGTTCACCGGCGACCTCGTGGATGCGCCGGGAGAGCCGACCCGGGCGGCGGCGGAGGAACTGATCCAGTTCTATCGGGAGCGGCTCTTGGGGTAGGGCCTGCCGGGGGCAAGACGCGCGGGCCGTCAGGCCGGTCGCGAAGGCCGCACGAACCCCACCCGGGCGGCACCATAGACCCGCTCGTCCAGCACCTCGAAGCCCGGCACGGCAAGCGGTGCCTCGTCCGCGCCGCGCTCCACCACGGCCAGGGCGTCGTCCGCCAGCCAGCCGCCCTCCCTCAGGGCGACCAGGCACCGCTCCGCCAGCCCCTTGCCATAGGGCGGGTCGAGGAAGGCAAGGTCGAAGGCCGGTCCGGCGCTGGCCGGGCGCGGGCCGAGATCGGTGGCGTCCCGACGGTGAATGCGGCTGACACCGAACAGGCCCATGGCGTCGATGTTCTCGCGGATCGCGCCGCGGGCCTGGTCGTCGGTCTCCACGAACAGGCAGAAGTCCGCACCCCGGGACAGGGCCTCGAGCCCCAGGGCGCCGGAGCCTGCGAACAGGTCGATCACCCGCGCGCCTGAGAGGGATGGGGCGAAGGCCGCATGTTCGAGAATGTTGAAGACCGCCTGCCGCGCCCGGTCGGAGGTGGGCCGGGTGTCACGACCGTCCGGGGCCACGATGGCCTTGCCGCGAAACTTTCCACTGACAATCCGCATCGCCGGTCACAATCCGCTATTTCACTGTTGGTCCGGCCGTTCCCTACACTATGCTGGGGCAGAGACGCAGCCCCACCATGCAAACCGACCTCTGGACCAACCTGTCAACCGCGCCCGCCTTCCTCGCCCAGAGCGGATGGCGGGACCGCGAGCCGTGGCGCGTGCTGGCCTTCGCCGCCCTCTGGCTGGGCGGGGGTCTGATCGTCGGGGCCTTGATCTTCCTCACGGTGATGAGTTTTTCAGATGAGCTGGCCCACCAGTTTCCCGCTGTGGTGCGCGGACTGCGGGCTGCGCCCCTTGGCCGGGTGCCGGTGGCCCAGGTGGGGCCGGACATCGGTCTGATCGGCGAGGCGCGGCGCATCCTCCTGCTGGCGGCGGGTCCGGCGGGCTTTGCCGTCTCGGTGCCCCTGGTCGGCTTCTATCTGATGCACCGCCCGGCCCGCTCCTGGTTCAGTGCCGCGGAGCACTTCCGCTGGAAGATGCTGGCCGCGGGCCTGGTGCTGTTCAGCGCCGTGACGGGCCTTGCCATGATCGTGGACGGGGCGATCCACGGCTTTCCCAGGAGCGCGCCCCTGCTGCGCGCCGACGAAAGCCCCGCGGTGCGGCTGGTCTATTTCGTCCTCACCCTGCTGGCCGTCACCGTCGCCGCCTCGGCCGAGGAGGTGATCACCCGGGGCTGGATGATGCAGCAGACGGCGGTCTTCACCCGCAACCTGGCGGTGATCGTGTGCGTCAATGCGGCGGTTTTCTCTCTTCTGCACCTCGACCCCGATCCGCGCCGGAATCTCGCCCTGTTCGTTTCCGGGGTCTGCCTCAGCCTGATCGCCCTGCGCACGGGGGGGCTGGAGTTCGGCATCGGGGTCCATGCCGCCAACAATCTGATGCTGGTCTGGTTCTCCACGCCGTTCCGGGTGGACGATCTCAGCGGGCGGATGACACTCAGTGAACTCCTGATCCAGCTGACGGTCACCGTGTCGGGCGTCGGACTGGCGGAACTGGCCCTGCGCTGGAAGGCCCTGAGACGGATTGTCGCGCCGGAGCCTGCCTGACGCGACCGGTGAGGGCGGCAGGCCCGCGTCCGCGGCGAGGGCCGTCTAGCCCGGAGCCCCGATGTGTCCTTCGGACATGGCCCGCTTCAGGGCCGGAGCATCGATGTCCCCCTCGGCGATCTTGGCCAGCATCAGGGCCGACAGGCGGGCCCGTTCGGCGAAGCTGTCGGGGAAGGCATGCTCCGCCTCGGAGTGGATGTCGCCGCCGCGCACCCCCAGGGTATCGATGTTCGGCACACCTGCGGCAAACAGGTTATTGCCCTCGCAGACCCCGCCCGACGGCGTCCAGGTCAGGGACTGGCCGATCAGGGCCCCGACCTCCCGGGCCTTGTGGAACAGGGTCTGCTGCACCGGGGTGAAGGGTTTGGGCGGCCGGGTGAAGCCCCCGTGCAGATGGGCGGTGATGCCGTCGGCTTCGGTCTCTGCCACCGCGCGGGCGATCGCCTCGCCGATCCAGACCCGGGCGGCCTCATCGGGCATGCGCACGTTGAACCGGGCCACGGCCAGATCCGGCACCATGTTGAGGGGCGCACCGCCATCGATCCGGGCGAGGTTCAGGGTCACGCCGTCCCGCAGGCCATTGAGGGCATCGAGGCGCGCCGCAAGTCGCGCGGCCGCGGCCACGGCGTTGCGACCTGCGGCAAAGTCCCGCCCCGCATGGGCCGCCCGGCCTTTGACCACCACATGGAAATTGCCCGAGCCCTTGCGCGCGGCCGCCAGGGCACCGGCCCCCATGGCCGGCTCGTAGGTCAGGCCCAGCATGGCGGTCCGGCCCAGGGCCGCCAGCAGCGGGGCCGACGCCACCGAGCCGATCTCCTCGTCGGGGGAGAGCAGCACGGTATAGCCGACCCGGTGCGCCAGGGGATGCGCCTCGAAGGCGGACAACGCCCCCAGCAGCACGCTGATCCCGCCCTTCATGTCGGCGATGCCCGGGCCGTGCAGGGCTCCG
>DAINBM010000197.1:0-5562 GCA_036732965.1 Caulobacteraceae bacterium
CGTCTTGCCGCCGTCGGTGGAGCGGAAGACGCCCGCGCCCCGGGCCACGTCATAGCGGGGCGTCGGCTGGCCGGTGCCGGCATAGATCACGTCCGGGTTCGAGGGCGCGATGGCCACCGCGCCCATGGCTGCCGTCGGGCCCTTGTCGAACAGGGAGGTCCAGGTCCGGCCGGCATTTTCCGTCTTCCAGACACCGCCGCCGGCGGCGCCCATGACGAACAGGTCCGGACGCTGGGCCGAACCGTCGATCATCTCGGCCCATCCCCCCCGCTGCGGCCCGAGAAGCCGCCAGTGCAGGGGCCAGCCGCCGGGCTGAAGGGGATCGGCCACGGTCGACGGCGCGGCCGGGGCCGCGACGGCCGGAAGGGACCCGGCGGCCAGCAGGGCAAGACCGAAGGCAGCGGTCAGGATCGGGCGGAGAGCGGTCATGCGGGTACGGGAATCCTCGAGCGTGTCGTGGGCGCTATAGCCACACTTTCCATCGCCCGTGGCAAGCGGCAAGCGTTGCCTTGCGGCCCGGTCCCGGCCATGAAGATGCGGTGTCCGTCCCGCTGTGCGTTCGGGATTCGAGGGGGTTTCGGGGAGTGGCGTTGCATCGGCGCGCATGGCTGGGAGGTCTGGCGGCTTCGGTGTCCGCGCCGGCGGCCTTCGGGGCCGCGCGGACCTTGGCCTGGCCGGGCGGGGCCCGGGGCGCGGTCAGCCTGTCCTATGACGACGGTCTCTCCAGCCAGTTCCAGTACGGGGCCCCCGCCCTGCGGGCACGGCAGCTGAAGGCGAGCTTCTTCCTGACCCTCGACAACATGCAGGACCACGTGCCCGAATGGCGGGCCGTGGCGGCGGAGGGGCACGAGCTGGGCAACCACACGGTGCATCACTATTGCGGCCTGCCCCAGACCCACCCCGAGCGGTTCGTCCGGCGGGAGGTGCTGGACGCCCAGACCCGGCTGGACGCCCTGTTCGGCCCCCAGCCCCGCATCCTCGCCTATCCGTGCGGCGTGACCGATCTCGGGCCCGGCCCGCCCAACGACCAGCTGCACCGCTATGTGGGGCTGTTGCGGGAGGCCGGCTTCGTCGCGGCCCGGACCTCGGATGGCCCGCCGATGAGCCCCGGCTATGCCCGCGCGCACCGCTTCGACCTGAATGCCTGCGCGCCCACCTACGAGACCGCGGACCTGTCGGAGGCCCTGGCGCATCTGGACATGGCCGTCGCCCGGGGGCGCTGGGCCAACCTGGTGTTCCACGGCCTGGGCCCCGCCCGGGTCGAGAACGGCGACACGGCCAATGCGGTGCACGAGGCGATCCTCGACGCGATCCTCAAGCGTTCCCTGTGGTGCGCACCGGTGGGCCAGGTGCTGGCCCATCTGGGGGAGACCGAGCCGGCCGGTTGACCCTGACGCCGCGGGAGGCCTCATAAGGTCGTGGCGGCAGCGCCTCTGCGGGGCAGGACGGGACCCATGGGCGGACACACGGTCAAACGGCTTGCGGAGATGTCCGGAGTCTCGGTCCGGACCCTGCATCACTATGACGCCATCGGGCTGCTGAAACCGGCGCGCGTGGGTGCCAATGGCTACCGCTACTATGGCCGGGACGAGTTGCTGCGCCTGCAGCAGGTGCTGTTCCACCGGGAGCTGGGCCTCTCCCTCGACGACATCCGCCGAATCCTCGACTCGCCCGGCTTTGACCGCGCCGCCGCCCTGAGGGAGCATCGGCACAAGCTGGAAGCCGACATCCGCCGCCGGCGCCGCCTGCTGCGGACCATTGACGACACCCTGGCCGCGCTGGAGCGCGACGCGCCCCTCAAGGAGACTGCCATGTACAAGGGATTCGATGCCGAAAGGCAGGCGGCCCACGAGCGCGAACTGGTCGACCGGCACGGGCCGCAGATGCAGGAGCGCATCGACCGGGCGCGGGCCGGGCGGGCGGACTGGCGGCCCGAGGATCACGCGGCCGTGCAGGCCGAGCAGGAGGCCATCGAGGCAGGCATGGCCCGGGCGCTGTCGACGGGCCTTCCCGTCGACGCGCCGGAGGTGACCGCACTGATGCGTCGCCATCATGCGTGGGTCGCCCGCAACTGGAACGGCGAGGTTTCCGCCGCGGCCTTCGCCGGTCTCGCCGCCATGTACGCGGCGGATGACCGCTTCCAGGCGCACTACGAGAACCGGCAGGCGGGACTGGCGGAATACATGACCCTCGCCATGACACGGTTCGCCGAGGCGGGGTTGGGGTGAGGCGTCGCCTGCGGAGGTTCCGGGCTCGAGGAGTGCGGCGACACGGCCAATGCGGCCGGGCGAGCCCCGGGCTCCCTCAGCGGGGGGCACCTAGGACCGGGGCGGCCAACCCGGTGCCAGCATGGGCACCCGCCGCGCATAGGGGCAGTAGACGTCGGCACCGAGCTGTTCAACGAGAAAGCGCTCTTCGATCCTGGCGATCATTGTGACCCCGACGGCCAGGCTCACGACCCCGAGGGCCGTCAACAGGTTCGCGTTCAGGGCCGCCGTCATCAGTCCGGAAAAGACGATGCCGGAATAGATCGGATGCCGCACGATGCCATAGGGTCCCGTCTCGATCAGCCGGTGGCCGTCCTTGAGGGTGGTGAAACCCGACCACAACCGCCCCAGGTGCAGGCGCGCCCACCAGCAGAAGGCAAAACCCGTCAGGACGAGGGCGAACCAGACCCACGTCACGACACCGGGCGCTGTCCACAGCGGTTTGACGAGACCGGTCAGGGGCTGCGCCCACCCATTGAGGAAATCCCCCCAGCGGGATGCCGGGACGAACATCGGCCAGAGCCCCAGCCCGAGGAAGATGCGCCACGGGCTTCGGACATCGGCTCGGTGCTGGACCCTTGTTCTTGCGGAAAAGAGCACCGCCGCAAGCCATGTGCCGTACCAGGCCGCCCAGGCGAGGCTGGTGCAGTCAAAGACCGTCATTGCAGTGCCTCCATCCGCGCGCGCATGGCCACGCCCTCAGGGCTCCGCGGACACCCGCACCATCAGCTTGCCGTCGTGGGCGCCGGTGAACAGCAGGTTCACCGCCTCGGCGGCGTTCTCCAGTCCGTCGACCACATGGGCCTTCCACTTCAGCTGGCCGGACAGCAGCATGGGTCCGAGGTCGGCAAAGGCCTCCCCTGCCCTCGGCAGGTAGTCGATGATGATGAAGCCCTTGATGGTCAGGCGCCGCATCAGGATCCGGGCGAAGTCGTCCAGCCCCGGCGCGGGGGTGTCGAGATTGTAGGTGGAGATCATGCCGCAGAGCGCCACCCGGCCGAAATTGTTCATCCGGCTGATGACGGCGTTCATGATCCTGCCGCCGACATTCTCGAAATTGCAGTCGATCCCGTCCGGGCACAGGCGGTCGAGCTCGGCGCCCACATCCTGGGACTTGTAGTCGATGGCCCCGTCGAAGCCGAGCTCGTCCACCAGCCAGCGGCACTTGTCCGCCCCCCCGGCAATGCCGATGACCCGGGCACCCCTCGCCTTGGCCAGCTGGCCGGCGATGGAGCCCACGGCTCCGGCCGCGGCGGAGATCACCACGGTCTCCCCCGTCTGCGGCTTGCAGATGTCGATCATGCCGAACCAGGCTGTGAGCCCGGTGGCCCCCAGCACCGACATGTAGGCGGTCAGCGGCACGCCGGGGATCAGCGGCACGGGCGTCAGCGCGGCCTCATGCGCGACCAGATGGCTCTGCCAGCCGCCCAGGCCGGTATTGACCACGGCCCCCACGGGGAAGCGGTCGGAGCGGCTCTCCTCCACCACGCCGATGCCACCGCCGCGCATGACGTCGCCGACTTCCACCGGCGGCAGATACTGGTCCTGGTCGCTCATCCAGATGCGGTTGGTGGGATCCAGGGACAGATAGACGGTGCGCACCAGCACCTCGCCCTCGCTCAGCGGCGCGGTCTCGCGGGTGACGTATTCGAGGTCGCCCGGGCCGATCTCCCCCACCGGGCGGCGGCGCAGGATCCATTGGTGATTGGTGGCCATGTGGCGGTCTCCCCGAGGTTTTCCCCAGTCTCGCCCGGGGGACGGCGGGTGTCGAGGGCGCCGTTGGGGAAGACGGTGCGGGTCCGGGGGTCGCGACGGCCCGCCTTGAAGGGCCCAGCCCCCTACCGCACCGCCCGCCGGGCCCAGTCCACTGCCTCGTCCGGATCGTCCAGCGCGGTCTCCGGCATCCGCCAGTAGTTGATGGACCCGGTGCGGCCGTCCTTCATGGGATAGGTGAACATCTCCGACCCCGCCGCCTCGAACTCCGCCACGGTGTCGGGAAAGCCCTTGAGATAGAGGGTGTCCCGCACCACCAGGGCGAACATCCGGTCGTGCAGATAGACCCCGTGGCCGCCGAACATGGCCCGGAAGCGCAGCTCGCCGAGCGCGCCCAGCAACTCCTGCAGGAAGGCGCGAAAGCCGGGAGAGGCGCTCACGCCCTCAGTCCTCCAGCGACGCCGGCACGATGGTGACACTCTCGCCGCAGCCGCAGGCATCGGTCTCGTTGGGATTGCGGAAGACGAACTTCGAGGAGAGCTTCGTCACCTCATAGTCGATCTCGGTGCCGATGAGGAACAGGACCGCCTTGGGTTCCACCAGGATACGCACGCCCTTGTCCTCCACCACCTCGTCGAGGGGGGCGGCGGCCTCGGCATATTCCATGACATATTCCTGCCCGGCACAGCCGCCGTTCTTCACCCCCACGCGCAGGCCGGCATAGGGCTTGTCGGCCCGGTCCATGATCTCCTTCACCCGGGCGGCGGCGGCGTCGGACAGGGTCACGACCTTGGGGCGCGGACGGCGGGGACGGGGGGTGAGCGCGGCTTCCATCAGGCGGCCTCCGGTCAGAACATGTTCAGTTGCAGTCGGGCCTCGTCGGACATGCGGCTCTGGTCCCAGGCCGGCTCGAAGACAAGGTTCACATGGCAGGACCGGACACCCGGCACCGCCTCCACGGCATCCTGCACCCAGCCGGGCATCTCGCCGGCGACAGGGCAGCCCGGGGCGGTGAGCGTCATGTCCACCACCACGTCCCGGTCGTCGGAGACATCGACCTTGTAAATGAGGCCGAGCTCGTAGATGTCCACCGGGATCTCCGGATCGAACACGGTCTTGAAGGCGGCGACCAGGGCGTCGGTCAGCCGGTCGAGTTCCTCCTGCGGCAGGGCGGAAACGCCGTCCTGAACCAGGGCGTCCGGGGCGGCGGCGTGCGGGGTGTCGTCTGCGGTCATGTCCATCGGGTCACGCAAAGAAGCTGGAGGCGCGGTGAAGGGCGTCGACAAGGGCGTCGGCCTCCTCCGGGGTGTTGTAAAGGGCGAACGACGCCCGGGCCGACGAGCTGACACCGAAGCGGCGCATCAGCGGCTCCGCGCAGTGGGTGCCGGCGCGGACGGCCACGCCATAGCGGTCGAGGATCTGGGCCACGTCGTGGGCGTGGGCGCCCTCCAGGGTGAAGGAGAGGATGGCCCCCTTGTCCGGGGTGGTGCCCAGGATCCGCAGGCCGTTCAGGTCCCGCAGGCCCTCCACCGCGCGAGCGTAGAGGGCGTGTTCGTGGGCCGCAGCGGCGAGGCGGTCGATG